>CANISR010000012.1 GCA_947470105.1 Fidelibacterota bacterium
GGATCTGGGAAAACTTCCTCGCGGAAGCCTGAGAGAGCTACGCAGCCGGGCCGATCATGGCTTCGGTGGCGATCAGGAGGCCGGCGATGGAGGCGGAATCCTGCAAGGCGACGCGCACGACCTTTGTGGGGTCGATGATGCCGGCCTTGACCATGTCTACATACGTTCCGTTCTGAGCGTCGTAGCCGAAGTTGGTATCCTTCTCCTCGGCCACGCGCGCGGCCACGACGGTGCCGTCGTCGCCGGCGTTGTCGGCGATCTGGCGCAGCGGCATACGTAGCGCGCGGCGCACGATCTCGACGCCCGCGGCCTGGTCGGCGTTATCCACCGCGACCCGTCCCAAAAGCTTGGACGCGCGCAGCAGGGCGACGCCGCCGCCGGGGACAATGCCTTCCTGCACCGCGGCGCGGGTGGCGTTGAGCGCGTCATCGACGCGGTCCTTCTTTTCTTTCACTTCGATCTCGGATGCGCCGCCGATCTTGATCACCGCGACGCCGCCCGCGAGTTTCGCCAGACGTTCTTGCAGCTTTTCCTTGTCGTAGTCCGATGCGGCTTCCTTGATCTGGGCGCGGAGCTGATCGCAGCGACCGGTGATGGCGGCCTTCTTGCCGCCGCCGCCGACGATGGTGGTGAATTCCTTGTCGATGGTCACTTGCTTGGACTGGCCGAGCATCGCCAGCGTCACGTTTTCGAGTTTGATGCCCAGGTCCTCGGAGATCACCGTGCCTCCGGTCAACACCGAAATATCATCGAGCATGGCCTTACGTCTGTCGCCAAAGCCCGGCGCCTTTACCGCTGCCACCTTGAGGCCGCCGCGCAGCTTGTTGACCACCAGGGTGGCCAGCGCGTTGCCTTCTATTTCGTCGGCGATGATCAGTAGCGGGCGCGCTGCTTTCACAACCGCTTCCAGCACCGGCAGCAGGGGCTCCAGATCGGAGAGTTTGCCCTCGTGCAGCAGGATGCAGGGATTTTCAAGCTCAGCCGTCATGCGTCCGGCATTGGTGACGAAATAGGCCGACAGATAGCCGCGGTCGAATTGCATGCCGTCCACCAACTCCAGTTCGGTTTCCAGCCCTTTGGCTTCCTCGACGGTGATGACGCCTTCCTTGCCGACTTTATCCATGGCCTTGGCGATGATATCGCCGATCTCTTTCTCGCCGTTGGCCGACACCGTGCCGACCTGGGCGATCTCGCGGTTGGTCTGGACGGACTTGGACATGGTGACGAGGGTTTTGACCGCCGATTCCACCGCTTTGTCGATGCCGCGCTTGACGTCCATGGGGTTCATTCCCGCCGCCACCGCCCTGCAGCCTTCGCGGTAAATGGCGGCGGCCAGTACGGTCGCGGTGGTGGTGCCGTCGCCGGCCAGTTCATTGGTGTGGGAGGCGACCTCCTTCACCAGTTGCGCGCCCATGTTCTCGTATGGGTCTGTGAGATCGATTTCCTTGGCGACAGTGACGCCGTCCTTGGTGATGCGCGGCGAGCCGTAGGACTTTTCCAGGAGGACGTTGCGGCCCTTGGGGCCCAACGTCACCTTCACCGCGTCGGCGAGGGTCTCAACGCCGCGCAGCATCAGGGTGCGGGCGTCGGCGCCGAATTTAACATCTTTAGCGGGCATGGCTGTCGATCTCCTGGTGGGGGCTTGCAGAGGGATTGCGTAGCGAAAGGCGTTCACCGGGATGGCGAGACCATCCCGGTGAACGAAGCGTCGAAACATCGGCTACTTGGCGACGATGGCGGGCTATTGCGCGCGCCGTCGGCGGTCGCCCGGGAGCATTCCCGGAGCGAAAAAATAAGAATGTGGAATGTGTGCGAAACGCCGGTGTGAGGATCCGCGGCGCGGCGGACATGCTGGGCACCTTACATGGGGTGTGGGGCGCCGGATTGCAAGGTTGAACATGACGCTCGCCCGGCCTCACCCTTAGCGGGGGAGGCCGGGGGTGCTTACGTTTGCGGCGCTAGTCGATGATCGCCCAGTTTCCGTCCGGCTGCTGGCAGGCGCGGCCACGGGCTTCCTCGGGGCGATTGTTGATGTAGACAGTCTGCGAGAACACCGCGCAGCGGAAATCGTCCTCGTCGTCGTAGTAATCGAGTACCCGCATTTCGCCGCGGTGGCGGTTCTGGGGGTTGTTCCACTGGTAGACCGCGCCCGGCCGGCCGCTGTTGAAGCCCAGGGAATAGGATTGGTAGGCAAAGCTGCGGTCGCCACAGTCCATCTTGGACGTCAAAGCCGCGCCCATGGCCCCGCCGGCGATGACGCCGGCCGCGGTGGCGGCGCCCTGGTCGCGGCGTCCACTGGCTGCATTGCCGAGGATGCCGCCGAGGATCGCGCCGGCCAGCACGCCGGCCGGATCGGGCCGGCTGCGGCATTCGGTGTAGGCGATGTCGTCATTGTAGGTGTAGGCGCGGCTGTAACGCGCGCGCCAGAGTTGGTCGCGGTTGCCCGGGCGCTGCACCACGCGCGGCGGCGGCACCAGCCTGATCTCGGCGACGACGCCCGAGCGCGTATTGACTAAAACGTACTGACCGCCCAGCAGCATCCATTGCATGCCGCGCGCGGGTGCGCGTAGGCCGCTATTGCGCCAGTCGCGATATACATACTGGTCGCTCAAGTATTCGCGCGGCACCCTCTGGCCTTTGTTCCAGGCGCGGTCATGGCCCTGATCGCGCCTCCAGTAATCGGGATCTCCATCGCGGCGGTCGTCGCGGCGCTCATCGCGCCGGTCGTCGCGGCGTCCGTAATCGGCGCCTTGGGCGGCGGTGGCCGCCAGCAATGACAAGGCGATGGTGGTGATGATGGTCTTTTTCATGAGTGTTCCTTTGAGGGGCGCGCGGATCGGATCGGCGAGGCGCCATCCTGGATCCGCTCTCGTCCGCGCATTTGATCGGGGGTCAATGCGCGAGGGGCCGCACCGTAACTTATATACGAAGCGGAGCGGCGTAGGTGTCCGGTTTTGCACAGATCCGCGGCAGTTGAAAACCGCTCAGTCGTGTACAATCACGTTCAGCAGCGACGTATGGATTTTCAGGGTGCCGTTGTATTCGATGAACCCCAGCTTGCGGAACTTGTTCATGAAAAAGTTGATCCGCGAGCGGGTCGTGCCGACCCGTGACGCCAGCACCTCCTGATTGATGCGGGGGATGGTTTCCATCTTCCCTTCCTTGCCGATATTGGCCAACAGCAACAGCACGCGCGCCAGGCGCTTTTCGCTGGAATTGAACAGGTGATCGACCAGATCGGCCTCCACCTGGATGCTGCGCGACAGCAGGAACGTCATGAAGATTTGCGACAGCGTTGGTTCGTCGCGCAGCACGCGGATCATGGTCTGCTTTTCGATTTTGATGATGGAGGCTTCGGCAGTGACACTGGCAGTAGCGATATGCAGCGGCTGACCGGCGAGGCAGCCTTCACCGAAGAACTCGTCGGCGCCCAGCACAGCAATCACGCCTTCCTTGCCTTGCTTGGAAATGACGGTGATCTGCACTTTGCCCTTCTGGATGTAAAATACCGCATCGGCCGGATCGCCCTGCAGGAAGACGGCCTCGCCCGATTTGTATTTCCCGATGAAGCGACCGACGCCGACGGTATCAAGGAACGCCTGGGCATTGAATTTCTTGATCGGCTGGTCGCCCGGCAGCGCCCGCAAGATGCCCGTTCTCGACGGGGCGCGGGTCTTTGGCGCGTGAGTTGCGGCCTTGGAGTTTTTCGGGGATGGGGACAAGAACGATCTCCTATTGGCGATAGAGCGCTTGGTCACGGGATGGAAACGAGCACCGCGACGCGGCGGTCGCGCCGGAGCTTAGGGTCGCCGAACGTTCCGGTTCGGATGTTTTCGCCGGGGATGCCGGCCGCCATCAGGGCGCTACGCACGGCCAGCACGCGCTGGTCGGTCAGCTTTTGATCATGCGGATCGCGGCCGTATGCGTCCATGGACCCATCGATACCGAAGATGAGCGATGGGTTCGCCGCCGCGTAGGCCGCGAGTTCGTCGGCGGCCGGACGGCCCCCAAGGATATCGGCGAGATTATATGCGAATATGAAGTCGCGATACGAGGACCATCCGGGAAGCGTACCAAACTGGCTGGGGGCGGCGGATAAGGCCGGGCCTTTTGGAACCGTCTGGCGGAGGTCCGTCCGCGCGGCCGGAGCGCGCACGTCCTGCTGGGCGCAGGGGCAGGGCTGTGGCGTGCTGCAACCGGCGGTCAGCAGCGCCGCTGCGGCAAAGCTCAGGAGTAGTTTCATGGGAGTCCTCGGGCGCGGGCTGCGCGGGGCGGAGATGTAGCAGTCGCCCCGGCGCCGGGGTGTGCCGCAGTGAACAGCGCAGTTCGAAAAAGGCGGGCATAGATCATGAATGTCGGAAATCACCGCAGATCAAAGTCGCGCCGCGCGCGCACTCCTCCACATGTCGGAAGAGGGCCTCGCCGCCGCCGCCAATGTGGGGCTCGCCACCTTGCGGGCATTCGAGGCCGGCCTGAACCTGCCGACCTCGAACAGCTTGCGCTCCATCCGGCTGGCGCTCGAGCACGCGGGTATCGAACTGGTTGTGGGCGCGGACCCTGGCGTGCGGCTCTCCGTCAGGGGCGCCCGGGCCTGAAATTCAAAGCTCCGTAACCCCGAATCACCAACCAAATGAGAACCCCAAATGCCGCTCATGCAAGTGATCCTCGTCCTCATCGCCGCCGGTGTGCTGCTGTGGCTGGTGAACAATTACATTCCCATGGACGGGAAGATTAAGAACATCCTCAACGTCGTGGTCGTGGTTGTTCTGGTGGTGTGGTTGCTGCAGGCCTTCGGCATCCTCGGCTCACTCAGCACAATTAGGGTCGGCTAAGGCCCTATCAGGCTTGCCGGGCGATCCGAGCGGCGCGCAGGCCAGGCCAATGGCCATAGGTCCGGCCGCCGTTGAGCCCAGTACCCGGGACCAGCATCACCCGAGCCTGCGCCGTGGTCGGTTCTGCCGCCGGCGCTCTCTTCCACCCCGGCGGCTGCACGGCTACTGAGCGGGCCGGGCATGGCTGAGAATCATCCCGCAGACAGACCCCGAAGGCGCTGCCAGGTTCATAAGATGCCCGTGAATAAAACCAAAGCATGTAGCCGCGCCGCCGTTACATGACCTTTGCGGGCCGGGCCGACTTATTATACTGTTGATTTCGTTGACGGATTTTGTAGCGCATTAGTCGAAAATAACGAGCTAGACCCTTCATTAACGGGCGGCTGGTACAGAAGGCGCTCTGGGATGCTAAGCCTAGAGCAATTAACCCCATATGTTGGGCCGGGAGAGCGAGCTTGCGAGCGTCTGAACTCACATCCGGTGACTCATGACGTCCGCCGCGCGCGAGAAGAAATTCTACGTCTGGGACACCTACTGGGACACCAACCAAGTCTATTCCTTCGGAATAGATAACCAGCCCCGCGTGGCCGCGACGCTGGCGAACTTCTGGGCGTGGCTGTCTGGTGCGTTGCCGCCCGGGTCCAATGTGCTCGATGTGGCCTGCGGCAACGGCGCCGCCGCGCTGATCCTGTCGCGGGCCGCCAAGAAGGCCGGCCGCCCCATGACGGTCACCGGCATCGACGAGGCGGCCATCGATCCTGTGCGCACGGTGCCCGAGCACGCGACAGATCTCGCCGAGATCACCTTCCGTCCGCGTGTCGCCATGGAGGACCTGCCGTTCCCCGATGCGAGCTTCGATGCGGTCATCAGCCAGTTCGGGTTTGAGTTCGGCAATCCCGCCGCCGGCCTGATGGAGGCGGCGCGGGTTATAAAGACCAACGGGACCTTGGCTGTGCTCGCCCTGCCCTCAGGCAGCGTGGCGGTGAACGCGGCGCGCAAATCCCTCAAGCAGGCCCGCTTCCTTTTGGCGGAATCCGGGCTGTTCGATTCCGCCCTGACCATGATCCGTGAATATTACGCGGCGCCCGGCGACGTGGCGGAGGAGAAGCTCCAGGCCGAACTGGCGGACTTTTCCAAAGCGGTCGAGAAGATGTTCAACAGATTCGACGAGAGCGAGATCGGCATCCTGTCGGTGATCGTTTCGTGCCTTTACAAGATTTTTGCCGACCGCAAGACTGCCCAGGCCGACGTGCAGTTGGCGGCCATCGAGACCGCGCGTACGCGCCTCGCACATTACGCCGCGCGCGACCAGGCCATCATCAAGGCGGCGGTGCCCGACGGCAATCTATGGCCGTTCCGGCCTGCTCTGCTGGCGGCGGGGTTCGCCCTGACCGATAGCCGCGCGGTGCTGGCTCAAGGCCACGGCATCCTGGCGTTCCAGATCATCGCGGTGCGGCTGCCACCGAAAGCGCCGCCGCCAGCTCCGCCGCAGCAGCCGGCCTAAAGTCTTATTGTCCGCCGGCGGCGCGTTGATCGACCGGTTTGGCGCCGGGCGTGGGCGCAGCGTCAGCCACGCTCTTTTCGGGGTGCAGGATGAAGGCCTGCGCGAACTTCATCTCGGCGGCGGCAGAGATGGCGGTCATCTTGCCGTCCGGCCCAGGATAGGCGTCGGCGAGCTTGCGCATGGCGCGGGTGATGGACGGGATCGACATCTGGCCGTAGCTGGAGTGGTGGGTCGACCAGTTGATCGTGAACCTGTGCTGCCAGTCCTTAACGTCCACATAGCCGCCGAGCAGCCCTTCGGCCGAGTTCTCCGTGAGACGCAACTGGAACTTCGCCTGCTTGAACCCCTGGTCGGGATTGGTGTCGAAGGTCAGCGCCCAGGGCAGCTTGATGTCTGAGGCTTCGGTGGTGAGCACGCCGTCGACGATCTTGCCCTTGAGGCGGTGGATGTAGCGCTTGCCCCAGCGGTCATCGATTCGCTGGGTGCCGCCGGCGATGAAGTCCTTGCCGTTGGCGCTGGTCAGCAGTCCGTCGAGCCCGCGGTAGGTGGTTACTGTCACGTCATTGTCGTTGGTGAGGTCGTCGACGTCGGTGATCTCGAGCAGCACGCGGTTGAAGATGTACCGCTGCATGTAATCGTTCTCGAAGAAGTAGTTGGCGCCGTCGGGGCCGCGGAAGCCGGGCACGCAGCCCAGCACGCGGTACAATTCATTGTCGATGCCGGTGTCGCCACGCGGCCCGGAGAAATCCTTGGAGCCGATTTTGCCGTCGAGGTTCAAGCCCAGGGCCATCTTGCCCGCGGCATAGCGGAACGGCAGCGGGCCTTTGTCGGTCTCGGGCTCGTTCTCGTTGGGGAACCAGATGTCGGCTTCGCGTGCCAGGTGAGTTTCGAGCAACGTGCGCTGCTTGCCGTCGTCGGGATACAGGGCTTTGAACTGCTCGCGCGGGCCGTCGTTGAGGCCGGCGGGGCACTCGGTTTTTCCGTCCGGGGTCTGGTAGACCGCCCAGGACTTGTTGGTCAGCACATAGCCGATGGTGCGGTTGGTGATGCCCTCCGCGGAGGCTGCCAAGGGAACTGCGGCCACGGCCGCGGCCAGCGCGGAAAGGCGCACGAATTTATGCATCACATTCATCTCCATCAACCCGCGTTCGAATAGAAGTCGTCCCGCAGCCAGTAGGCCTTGAAGCCGTTGCGGAAGCCGAAGAATTCGCCCCAGGCGTCGCCTTCGACATCGCCGACGGCATCGCGCTCAAAGTTATAAACCGGGCGTCCGCGATAGGCCCACACCCGCATGGCATTGGCCTGATCCGGCGTCGCGTAATGGCCGCTCAGAGGATCGATGTCGATGGGGGTCCAGGTTTTGTTGGGCGCCTTGGCGTCCTTCGCGGCGGCAACGGGCCGCCATGTCTTGAGACAGCGCGCGGCGTCGCCGCCGCCGCACACGGCGAGGCGGTATTCCTGCGGACTGGTCGGGTGATCGCAGGTCTGCTGGTCGAGGGCGTCGTCACCGCAGGTGTAGAGGTAGATGGTCTTGCCGGCCGCGTCGGCCAGGACGATGCCGCCGTGGCTCTCCTGCTGGGTGAATTCCTTGGGCCAGGCGGGGGCCCGCTGGGTGTAAACGTTGTGCCAGCCGGGCTCATCGGTGCCGAGCATATTCTTGGGGCGGCCATCAGCGATGAAGGTGTAGAGCGGCTTCTTGCGGAACGACCACTGCCGCACCCCCGGCGAGCGCTGGATGATGGTCCATTCGCCCTGGGGCTGCGAGGTTTCCGCCGCCAGCACCGGGCTCCACTTCTTGAGGCAGCCCGCGTCGCAGTTGGATTTGTCGGCGCCGTCGCCGTCCCAGGCGTAGACCGAGAAGCCGGCGAAATTCACCAGCATGCGCCCGGTGTTCATTTGGCGGATCTCGAAGGCCGGGGGGATGTTGGGATGGGGGCCGATGGGCTCGCGGATGCCGGGGCCGTCGCCGCGGGCCCTGCGGTTGGTCCCGCCGATGACATCGCCGGGGGCGGTGTCGAGCGTCGAGGTGTAAAGCGGATAGCCGTCATAGGCCCATTGCGGCGCGCCGTCCTTGCGGGCGATCACCGTCCATTTGCCGACCGGGCTGGCGTCCTTGCCGGCCAGCACCGGAGGCCATACCTCCTGGCAGCTCTTGCGGGTGGCGGCGTCCGGCAGGATGAGACCGGCGGGGTAGGGGCTCATGAGCCCCGAGTTCACTTTGTAGACTTCGGAAGTGCAGGCCGAAGGCGCGTTCTTGCGGTCGCCCACATCCCCATTGCGTAAGCCCTTCAACGGCCAGCTATAGAGCGTCTTGCCGGCGGCATCGGTGAACACAGGTCCTTCGACCTCGTTGACGACTACGCCGAAGCCCGGCGGCATGGGTTCAGGAAGATAACCTTCGCGCTCCACCACAGCACGCTGCGCGCCCGCCGGGCTTGCGCTGAGGAGCAGAGCGGCGAACAGGCCGCTCAGAACATGATGTGCCCGCACAGTAGGTTTCCTTAAGCCAGGATTTCGCCGATGGCCTTGTTGGTGTTGTTGCTCTTGGTGCCCCACTCCTTCACCTGCAGGCCCATGACCTGCATGGCGGTGAATCCGAGGCGGGTGGCGGGGCTGCCGGCGCCGTCGATATGCAGGCCGCTCTTGAGCTTGCCGCCGGCACGGCCGGCCGTGAACATCGGCATGCCGTCGAGGGAGTGGACGCGGGCGTAACCATGATCCGTGATCGCGTGGATGAAGACGTTATCGAGCACGGTGCCGTCGCCTTCCTTCACTTTGCTGAAGGCCTGCACGTAGTAGGCCCATTCCTCCATGGCGCGGCGGGTGAACCACGAGGCGTTGGGCTGATAGCCCAGGGTGTCATCCACAGCTTCTTCATGGGTGCAGGTGTGGTGCGGCTTCTCGTAGCCGGGCTTGATCGTGGAAGATGACGCCGCCGCGTAGGCCATGTTGAACACGCGGGTCTGATCGCAGGCCACCGCCATGACCATGATATCGGTCATGAGCCGGTGCCGCGCCGAGACCATTTCGGCAGCACCCCCCATGGCGCCGTCTTCCTTGGGCGCCTTCACCGGCACGCAGGCGGCGCGCGGCTCGGGCTTGGTGAGCTGCTGGTCAAGCTGCTTCTCGATATGGCGCAGACCGCTGAGGTACTGGTCGACACGGGCCTTGTCCTCGGCGCCGACGCGGGATTCCACGCGTTTGACGTCGTCCATGACCGCCGACAGCACGCTCTTGCGCACCATGGCCTTGGGGTTCGGCTTGAACTCCTTGGCGTTCGGGTCCTGGAACTCCGGCCCGAACAGGCGGGTATAAAACTGCGTCGGCGACCACTCCGGCGTCGTCGGCGTGGTCTGGTTCTCATAGGAATAAGTCGTACGCACGTCGCCCGTGGCCGTGGCCGTGAGCGTCTTGAACCGGGTCTTGCGGCTGACTTCGTTGGCGATGGTGATGTCGATGGACTCTCCGGGCTTGTCGCCGGCGGTCTGGGGTGTCGACCCGCTCATCTGAATCACCCAGCCGGTGTAGTGGCACAGGTTCTGATAGGTGTCGCGGAAGGCGGTGAAATTGGTAAGAAGGTTGATCCGGTCCCGTACCGGCGCCAGCATGGCGATCTCCTCGGGGAGATCGAAGCCGGCGCCGCGCTTCTTGGGGACGAAAATCTTGGACGACATGCCTAGCCCCCAGAACCAGGTGCCGTAGCGCACCGGCAGGGGCGACCCGTCGGCCATGGCGTTGCCATTGCCGTTGAGGAACACGTCCAGCAGCGGCAAGGCCACCGTGACCGCCGAACCGTTCAACATGCCCTTGAGCATGCGGCGGCGGTTCAGGAGGGAGATGAGGAAAGAGTCCATTTTGTACTCCATCATTTCGCGGATGATTTAAGCGCGGTGCGCGCCTCGTTTTTCGCAGCGGGGGGAGCTTCCACCGCCGAGAACGCGGTGCTTAGGGCGATGGTGCGCAGAAGTGTCGGGAAGCGGTAGCCGCTGGCCGCGAACTGCGCGTTCAAATAGGCCAGCATGGGCCTGGCGGCGTCGGTGACGGAGCCGCCGGAGCCGTAGCTGAAAGTCCGCTCTACCAGGCACGTGGGCAGCGACGGGTGGTCGTGCAGGGCCTGGCCCAGGCCCACGACGTTGGTGAAGGCTTTGCCATCCAGACTGCCGCTGGCGTCGATGGCCTCGCCTTTTTCGGTGGTGCGGAACTTGCCCGAGCCGTCGAAATTCTCGAGCGCCAAGCCCATGGGATCAGTGATCTTGTGGCAGCCGGCGCAGACCGGATTGGCGAGGTGCAAGTTTACCCGCTCGCGCTGGGTCTTGATGTTGGACTTGGGATTCTCGACCGCCGAGAAGTCCACATTGGCGGGCGGCCGCGGCACCGCTTGGCACAGCAGCAGTTCACGCAAGGCCTTGCCGCGCAACGTTGGCGAACTGCGGCCCGGATGCGAATGCACCGCGAGGAAGCTGATGTGGGTAAGGATGCCAGTGCGCGGACTTTCGGCCGGGAACTCGTAAGGCACCCAGCCGCGTCCGGCGGGTACGCCGTAGATCGGCGCGAGTGCTGTCGAGATGAAGGTTTTGCGCGTGGTGTAGAGGTCGCGGTAGTCGCCGTTGTTGGTGACCAGGTGATCGACGATGGTGCGCAGGGTCTGCTCGCGGGCATCGGCGGCGGTGGCGCCGGTGAACGACGGATAGGTCTCGGCGTCCTTCGAAAGTGTGGCGAAGTCGTCGAAGCCGAACATGTCGTCGAAGAAGGCGCGCACGCCGGATTCAACCCGCGGGCTGGCCAGCATCATTTCGACCACGCGGGCGCGGCCCTTGGGTGTCTGCAATTCGCCGCGGGCGGCGGCGTCCAGCAGCGCGCTGTCCGGCCCGGCGTTCCACAGGAACAGGCTGAGACGGGTGGCGAGCGAATAGGCCTCCAGCCGCTGATGGCCGGGGCGCGCGGGGTCGGCTTCGGTGGTCTCGGCGATCAGCAGCATCTCGGGGCTGAGCAGCATGCCCTCCAATGCGTAGGCCAATCCGGCGTAGAAATCCTTGAAGCGCACCGCGGCCTCATTGGCTTCCTTGACCAGAGCTTCGGATTGATCCGGCGCCAGCGGGTGGCGATAGAGAAGCCGGCCGATGGCGGGCAGGAATTTGCCCGCACAGGCCGCGTCGGCGGCTTTGTCGTCCTTGGGCTTGCACGGAATCAGGAACGTGCGGTGGGTTGCATTGGTGACCTCGGAGGCCACCAGGGACGCGGTGCGTTGATACTGCTCGAGCTGAGAGTCACTGACGCCGGCGACGGCGGCGCCGTTGCCGAGCAGGCCGGTCGTGCGCACCAGCGGCGGGAAGCGGGTGTCGAACTTGAGGTCCGGCCCGAAAATATTGGCGAGCGTGTTGGTGTACTGCTGCGCGCTCATGACCCGAAGACGTCGCGGCGTAGCGACGTCGGCAGGCGCGGAGGCGTCGCTCGAAGTGGCGCCCGCAGCGACCTTGGGGGCAGCGCGCCCAGCGGAGGTCGTAGAAGAGGGCGCCGAGCACCCCGCGGCGATCACGGCGCAAAAGGCTACGGAGAGAATTCTTGAATATACGCGCAACACCAGCTCCCTGTGCCCGGCGACGGTCCTCCCGAGCCAGCGAATACTTTATATGATGCATTATATATCAAGCGGGAGGTCATCACCTCTCCGAACGGCCTCCGAGAACTAAAAGGCGAAAAACGGCCCCAAGTCGCCATATCGCACCGCACCATAGCCGCACCTGAAAATAGCCGGCGGCGCGACTCGAACTGTGGGGGCTTTTCATGAAGGCGGACGAACGCCAGACGCGGGCTATTGCGTTGCCTTCGGCGTCTGGCGGCGGCGGGTGGCTTGTTCGAACGCAAACGCCAGCCCCAACAGCTTGGGCTCGCTGCAGGCCTGACCGAGCAAGCTCACCCCGAACGGCCGTGACTTATCCGGCGTGTCGCCAGCAGGCGCGCGCGGGTTGGAAACCAAGGCGAAGGGCACGGTGATCGCGGGATATCCGGCCAGCGCGCCGATGCTGGAGGCGCCGCCACCCGGAATCAGCAGCGCATCAAGTTTATTGGCGGTGATGGCGGCATCGATGCCGTATTCACCGGCGAAGGCTTTGTCCTTGGCGCGGTCGGCTTCGTAGCGGGCCTTGTCCTTCTCCAGGTCCCAGGCGTCGGAGCGGTCGAGGAAGACCTGCCCAAACTTGATGGCGCCATAGGCTGCGTGCTCGGTGTTCCAGGCGCGCAGCTCGGTCATGGTCTTCACGGGCGCCGATGCGCCCTGACTCGCGAGCCACAGATTAAAGTCGCGCTTCATGCCGTAGCCCAGCACCGCCGAGCACAATTCGCGCGTATCCGCCGGATCTTCCGGCAATTCATCGCCGCACACGATCCGCCGCAGCACGTTCCTGGCGGGATCGGTGGCGGTCACGCTGGGGATGTCGGCCGGATCGACGATCTCGGCGCCCGCGGCTTTGAGTGCGGTGATGGCCTCCTGCATGGCTTCGGCTTCGTCGGGCCGCAGGCCGGGGCGGCCACGGACCGCGCCCGGCGGCGTGAACTTGTCGTAGTAGGCCGTGCGCGGAATACCGATGCGCGCACCCTTCAAAGCGTCGGCTTTGAGGGAAGGGAGATAGTCGTGTCCCGACGGCGTGCAAGTGTTGGTGGCGGGATCGTTGGCGTCCGGGGCGGCGCCCTCCAGCGCACCCATGAGAATGGCGATGTCGGTGACCGTGCGCGCCATGGGGCCGGCGGTGTCCTGGTCGATGGTGATGGGGATGATGCCGTGGCGGCTGATGCGCCCTATCGTCGGTCGCAACCCGACGATCATGGCGGCGTTGGACGGTCCCAGGACCGAGCCGCTGGTGTCGGTGCCGATGTTGGCGGCCCAGAACCCGGCGGCGACGCCGATGCCCGAGCTTGATCCGGCGGGGCTCAAGGCAGGTTCGCCGTTGTCGGCGGCGCGGGGATCGAAGGGGTTGTAGCTGAAACCGCGCACGGCGTTGTAGCCGCCGGGCGCCGGCGTCGGCGGTTCGGCCAGGGCCCCGGCCAGCTCCGACATGGTCGACTTGGCGAAGATCAGCGCGCCCGCGTCGCGCAGGTTCTTGACCAGCGTCGCCTCATAGGGCGGCACGAAATCCTTGAAGGCCAGCGCGCCGCCGGAGGTCGGCATGGTGGTGGTCTGGATGTTGTCCTTCAGCGCGATGGGGATGCCGTGGAGGGGCCCGCGCACCTTGCCGGCCGCGCGCTCGCGGTCCATCTCATCGGCGTCTTTGAGCGCGTTGGGATTGACCGACACCATCCCATGAAGCTTGTTTTCATAGAGCGCGATGCGCACCAGATATTGGGTCGTCAATTCCCGCGAGGTGACGCGGCCGTCTTTCAGCGCGGCTTGAATCTCCTGGATGGTGGCGTTGGCCACATTGAACGGGGGGGCCGCTGGCTTGGGGGCGCAGCCGGCGATGATGCCACAACCTAAAGCCAGGCAGACAAACGCCGCGGCGCCAAATTTAAACGGCATGAATCCCCCTCATTGCACCGCTCCGAAAGCGCCACCCCGGCGCACCTTCGTCATGGTGCGGCGGCCGACTTGGGCAATCAACCGAGTATATTTTGCAGGCCGCCTGAGGATTTTTCACGCTTTTCTGAGGGCCCGCACTCCCGGGGTTGTGAGCCGTTCGGGCGCAAAGATGGCGCCAAAGCTGTTATAAGTCGCTGTAATAAGCCTCAGTGCCGGCTACCTCTGGAGATGTCATGAACCGCCGCGTCCTTGCCGTCCTTGCCGTCCTTGGCGTCCTTGCGTGCCTGGCTTCACCGCCGTCCCGCGCCACGCAACTGCCCAACGGCGTGATTGTCTCCAGCGCGAGCGACCTGGAATTCCAGTGCGTCAACGCCGTGGTGCTGGCCGAAACCAAGAACCGCACCTTCACGGAAGACCAGCGCCTGGCGGCGCAATACTGCGCGGGATATTTTTCCGCGCTCAACGATACGCTGATGGTGCTGCGCGACAGCGGCTTCAATCCCATGGGGATTTGCTATCCCGCCGCACCCCAGCCGCCGGTGGTCGCCATCCGCGCGTTTATCGATTTCGTCAATCATCACGAAGACGCGCGCAAATCCCTGGCCATGCCGGTGGCGCTGGCCGCCCTCGCCGAGGCGTTCCCCTGCAGCCGCTTCACGCCGAAGTAATTCTCAGCAGGTCTGAAATAATTCTCACGCCGATTTTCCGAAGACGAACACTTTGGCGATCGAGCCAGACGTTTTTCTGAACAGTTGCGTTGATTTGCCTGCGAAATTAAAGCTCCTTTCCTCAAGCTTTCTATTGGCGGGACAACCTATCTATAGCGTAATCTTGTCACGCGAGAGGGCGACGCACTGTTTAATATAGACTCCCGTGTATCCGCCGGCCTGTTCTCGCGCGCGTATTGCTCCTGCGCGAGGTGAGCCGGTCCCATCCCTCTCACTCGGGTGAACACACGTGTCGCATCTCCTCCTCATCGAAGACGATTCCGATCTCGCAAGCGGCCTCAATGCGTCGCTGGCCCAGTCCGGCTACGACGTGACGCATCTCACCAACGGCAACGAAGCCGTGGCCGCCTGCAACGGCTCCAACTACGACGTGGTGGTGCTGGACCTAGGGTTGCCCGATATCGACGGCATCGAAGCCCTGAAGCGCATGCGTGAGCAAGGCCTGCGCGCGCCGGTGCTGATCCTCACCGCCCGCGACGGCCTCAAGGACCGGGTCAACGGCCTCGACGCCGGCGCCGACGATTATCTCGGCAAGCCCTTCGAACTCATGGAGCTGGAGGCGCGCGTGCGCGCGCTGTTGCGCCGGACGCGTGCGGGCGACGCCGAGCAGATGAAGTTCGGCTCCATCAGCTTCGACAGCACCGAGCGCCAAATGTTCGTCAACGGCAAGCCGCTCCTGCTCACCGCCCGCGAGATCGCGGTGCTCGAAGCGCTGCTGGCCAAGGCCGGGCGCATCGTCAGCAAGGAAAACATCTTTAGCTCGATCTATGAACTGGAGAGCGACGCGAGCACCTCGGCGATCGAGGTTTACGTCAGCCGCGTGCGCAAGAAACTCGACGCCGCCGGCGCCGGCGTGGGGATCCGCGTTCTGCGGGGCCTGGGCTACCGGCTGGAGCTGGCCGAGGAAGCCCTTAGTGCTTAAAGCAGCCATCGCATGATCGAACTGCGGCCCGATAGTTTAAGACGGAGGCTTCTCGTCCGGCTATCGGTGCCGCTGCTTGGTCTCATGCTGGTGGGCGCGGTCTTGTCGTTCGGGGCAGCGCGCTATTTCGCCGCCATGGTGCACGACCAGTGGCTCTATGACTCCGCCATGTCGCTGGCGTCGCAGATCGGCCAGATCGAGGGGCAGGCCGCGTTGGACCTGACCGATCAGGCGGTCCAGATGTTCGAGTGGGACCACACCGACCGCATCTATTACGAAGTGGCAGGTCCGCTGGGCCACATCTTCGGCAACACCGTCGTGCCGTTGCGGCCCGAGGTCACAGCCAATCCGCAGCCTGGCGTGCCGCGCTATTTCGCGACCGTGGTGGAGGGCATTCCCGTCCGTGCCGCCACCATCTTTGTGACCGGCGCCGGCGGCCAGCCGGTGACCGTGACGGTGGCCGAGACCCTGGCCAAGCGCGATACCGTGGTGCGCCACATCATGGTGGCCATGCTGCCGTTGGAGGCGGGGTTTCTGCTGATCGCCGGCGCGCTGATCTGGTTCACGGTTACTACTACCTTGCGCAGCCTCGACACCTTGTCGCAGCGTATCGCCGGGCTGGACGCCGACCGGTTGGAACCGGTGTCGGATGTGTCCGACGTGCCGGCGGAAGTGGGCCCGCTTGTGAACGCGCTCAACCAGCTCATCGCGCGCCTTGCCAACGTCACGGAAGCGCAGCGGCGCTTCGTCGCCAATGCAGCCCACCAACTGCGCACGCCGCTCGCCGCCATGCAGGTCCAGACCCAGCGCGCGCTGCGCGAGGCGGACCCGGCGCGCCAGGCGTCGGCGTTGGCGGATATTCAAAAGGCGATGGTGCGCCTCAAGCATATGACCCAGCAGTTGCTGAGCCTGGCGCGGGCCGAGCACGAGCCGGGGCGGACCCTGGAAATGCAGGATCTGGACTTGGCGGCGCTGACGCGCGATGCGCTGGAGCCACTGGCAGACGCCGCCATCGCCAGGTCCATGGACCTCGGCTACGACGGACCGTCCATCGGTGTATGGATTAAGGCCGAACCGCAGTTGCTGCGTGAACTGATCGCCAACCTGGTGGACAACGCCATCCGCTATGGCCGCATGGGCGGCATGGTCACCGCGCGCGTGACGCGGGCGCCCCTCTCCATCGCGGTGGAAGATGATGGCCCCGGCATTCCCGACGCCGAACGCGCTCACGTGACCGAGCGGTTTTACCGCCTGTCGTCGAGCCCGGCGGGGGGTAGTGGTCTCGGCCTGTCGATCGCGTCCGAAATTGCCGCGCGCCATAACGCGACCTTGACCATCACGACACCGCCCAGCGGGTGCGGGACTCTGGTCACGATTACGTTTTCCGGCATGGAGAGCGCGAGCCCACCGCAAACCGCGCCGCCGCGCGCGGCCGCGGCGGAGTGAGGTCTTCAGCGCGTTGTGCTTTGTTCCTGAGCGAAGCGGGCTATTAAGCGCGCCGCTCCAGCCGCACCACATTAGAGCGCACCGCGGCGGTGAGCGGCACCATCATGGCGCTCTGGCTTTTGAGCATGAGTGACGCCACGTCGCAGGACGTGGCGGCCATGGCTTCCCACAGCGCGAAGGGCCCCATCTGCGCCCGGGCGGTGAGCATGCGCCGGGCCACGGCCGGGGCAAAGGTCATCATCGTGCCGACGAGCGCCATGCCGACCGCATAGGATGCAGTGATCTTCTCCATGACCATGCGTGACATCTCCGCCGGGTCGGCGGGGCCTTGGGTGCGCATGGCGATGACCTTACCGGTGCCCGCGGCCAACTCCGCGGTGCCGCGCAGGCTGCGCGCAGCGGCGACGAAATTTCGCTCCGCCTTCTTGAGTGCGGCCTTGCGGGTGGATTTCGTGCGCATGGGGGTCCTATCAGTTCTGAGTCGCGGTGATTGGTGTTGAAGTCCTCTGCACAACGTCGCCGCGCGCGAATTGTTACTGCTGCATAAACACCAGATGCGCCGGGCTTATGGGTGCAGTGCTGTCAATGCATCATAACATTCATGTGGCGGCTTTCTTTCCCGGTCACACAGGAACTGTATGCCGGCCTAGTCGTTTCATTGGTGTCTGAAACAACAGAAGAGAGTGTCCTCCATGAACCAATCCAATCAGGACAGCCAGAAGCAGCAGAACCAGCAGCAGTCCGGCCAGAATCAACAGGGCGCGGGTCAGCAGGGCGCCGATAAGGACCGTAACAAGTCCGGCCAGCACGATCCGCAGAAGCAGCAGAGCCAGGAAGACAAAGATCGCCAGCGCCAGCAGGGCGACGATTCCAAGCGCGATGAAGCCAAGCGCTCCGGCCCGCAGTCCGATAGCGACAAGAGCGACAAGAAGTAATCCACGCGGATTGCGAGACTGAAGCCAGGCCCTCCGTGCGCAAGCACGGAGGGTTTCGCTTTTTAGTGGTGTTTATGAAGCCTTCAGCGCCTGTTCGAGATCGGCGAGGATGTCGTCGATATGCTCTATGCCCAGCGACAGGCGGACGTAACCTTCGCTCACGCCGGATTTAAGCTGCTCGTCGGCGGTGAGCTGCGAGTGTGTGGTGGATGCCGGGTGGATGGCTAGTGAGCGCACATCGCCGATATTCGCCACATGATAGAACATCTTGAGACTATCAATGAACGCGCGGCCGGCAGCGGCGCTGCCTTTGAGTTCGAAGCCCAGCAGAGCGCCGTACCCGCCTTTCAGGTAGGCATCGGCGCGCCGCTTGACCTCGCCCGTCTGCTGACTGGGAAAGATCACCTTCGTGACTTTGGGATGTTTGGCGAGGTAGTCGGCCACGGCATTGGCGTTGGCGCACTGTTGGCGGATGCGCAAGGCCAGGGTCTCCAGCCCCTGTATGAACATGAAGGCGTTGAACGGCGACATGGCGGCGCCCACGTCGCGCAGCAGGGTCACGCGCGCCTTAATTATATAAGCGATGGGCCCGAGCGGCTTCACGGCCTGGGTCCACACCGCGCCGTGGTAGCTGGGGTCGGGGGTGTTGAGCATGGGGAAGCGTTTGGCATTCTTCTCCCAGTCGAAGGTGCCGCCGTCTACGATGATGCCGCCGATGGAGGTGCCGTGGCCGCCGATATACTTGGTGGTCGAATGCATGACGATGGCGGCGCCATGGTCCAGCGGCCGGCACAGCACGGGTGCGGCGGTATTATCCATGATCAGCGGTACGCCCAAGCTGGCGCCGATCTTAGCCACCTCGGTGATGGGGAACACATTCAGTTTCGGATTGGGCAGCGTTTCGCCGTAGTAGCAGCGCGTTTTGTCGTCGGTAGCGCGGCGGAAATTCTCCGGGTCGGAGGGATCAACGAAGCGGCATTCGATGCCCATGGTCTTCATGGTATTGGCGAACAGGTTCCAGGTGCCGCCGTAGATGTCGGTGGAGCACACCAGATTGTCGCCGGCGTGGGTGATGTTTTGCACCGCGAACAGGGATGCAGCCTGGCCCGACGACAGCGCGAGGGCGGCGATACCACCTTCTAGCGCAGCGACGCGCTCCTCCAGCACGGCCTGGGTCGGGTTCATGATCCGGGTGTAGATATTCCCGAACTCTTTCAGCGCGAACAGGTTGCCAGCATGCTCGGTGGAATTGAACTGGTAGGAGGTGGTTTGATAGATCGGCACCGCCACAGCATTGGTGGTGGGGTCGGACCTGTAGCCCGCGTGCAAGGCGATGGTTTCCGGATGTTTTGATGTTGTCGGCATTGGATCGTTCTCCCTCTGGGCGGCGTAACGGCAATGTTCGCGCGGTGGGAGAATATAGCCGCAAAAACGGCCCCAAAACACGGGCCAACGGGGGGATTGGCGCCTGCCTTGTGGGGCCGTTCTTATCGTCCTGCCGGGGGGATCCCTGGGGTGAGGGACGGAGGACTGTTGAACGGGGCTGACGGGCCGGCCGTTCATAAAGTTAATGTAAGAAGGGCCCCCTTTGTTTCAAGCCGGCGCGACAATTTTTTAGGGTTAATCCAACGTCGCGGCGAGGGCGAGAAGGGCGCCTTTCGGGTCGTCCTCGATGGTATCGCCGTGAGAGACGATGACGCGCTTGAGCGGCAGCGCGGCCCACGCTCTGAGCTGATTGGCCAAGTCAGCCTTGCCCTTGCCGATGGCCAGCTTCACAAGCGCCGGCACATGCGGCGTATCGCCGGCAAAGCCCATCAATTGTAGCATCCAACCGCCGAAACCGTGCGGGTGGTGGATATTGCCGACAATGTCATTGAGCACCAGGGTGACGCCGCTGGCGCCGTGAATCTCAAGTGCTGCTTCGTGATTGTGCCTGCCCGGTACTGTGACAAAGCGCACGTTCGGGTCGGCAAAAGTGACGTCCGTGGCGTCTACGGGCACGATCTTCGCCACCTTCGCCCGTGCGCCTTCCGGGGCGATGACCTGGATCGAAGGATAGCGGTCCTTCCAGATCTTGGCGTCCAGGCGGTGACGGTCGTTGGGGACGATCAAGTAGGCGAGGGTTCCGAAGTCTTCGAGCTCGCGCATTTCGTCCTCGTCGAGGGCGATGCCGTTGAACACCACCGCGCGCCCGTCGCGCATGCGCACGACCGTCATGCGCCGCGGAAAATCGCCCACTGCCATTTTGATGTCGCCGACGACGGTAAGGATGTTCTCTTCTACGGCACGCAGGCGTTCGTGGGGCAGGACGGTCCAGTGTTCCAGCGGTGCGGACACGAGGCTCTCCTAAAGGCAGGTTGAAGGCCAACGTTGCTAGGAGGAGCGTGTTCCGGAGCGTGGGTGAATACAGCCGATGCGTGCGCGCCGGTATATCCAGCGCAATAATGACGCGATCTAGGCGGATAGGGCCGCGAGCACGTCTTCGTATCGGTCGATGACCTTGCCGAAGTGATGGCGCCACAGACTCACCCCGAGCGCGCCGCTGCGGTCGAGGGATGAGCCGATCGTGAGATCGGCGATCAGGGTGGGGTGCAGCCCGGCATCGAACAGCGCGAAGCCCGCCGCGAGAACGCAGGTATCGGCCTGGATGCCGCAGACCAGGATGCGGTCGGTCTTAAGTGCGCCCAGGTAGGCGACGGTCTCCGGCGTGGGAGCGTAACCGTGCTTGATGAAAACCTTGTCCGCCGCAACCAAGCACTCATCAGAGGGGCCCGGCGCCCAGTTCAGTTGGGCGCGGAAGGGAACCACCGCCTCGTCGTGGCGCTCGACGGTGGCGGCGGAGGGCATTAGTGGCAGCAGCTTTTCGATGCCGGCGATCAGGTCCGGCGGCGGCGCGAAACTGGCCTGAACGTCGATGATGAGAAGCGCTTGGCGCATGGCCTGAAAGTAGGCCAAGCTGGGGAGCCGATCAATCTTAGGGGACACCATTGACGCCCTTGACCTGTCCGCATTGCGCCTCCGTGCGCGATACGCCGTTCTGCGCGGCCTGCGGCGAGGCGCCCATCAAGCCCCGCGACCTGTCGCTCCCAGGCCTGGTGGAGATGGTCTACACCGCCTTCAGTCCCGTGGACGGCAAGGTGCTGCGCAGCTTTCGCAAGCTGCTCACCCATCCCGGCGGCCTGACGCGGGCGTTCCAGGACGGCCTGCGCAAACCCTACATCGGCCCGCTCCAGATCTTCCTGCTCGCGAACGTGCTGTTCTTCGCGGTGCAGTCTTTCACCGATTTCAAGGTGTTCACGGCGACGCTGGAGGCTCGGCTGCTGCCGACGCAGATGTTGAGCGATCTCAGCCAGGCGCTCCTGGATGCACGGCTCCACGCCACCGGGCGCAGCTTCGCCCAATATGCCCCGGTGTTTGACCAGGCGGTGGCGGTGAATGCGAAGTCCCTGATCGGTTTGATGGTGCCCTTCCTGGCCGTACTACCGCCGTTCGTGTTCTGGCGCGCTGCAAAGCCGCTCGCTGTGCATGTCGTGTTCTCGCTGCACTTCTACGCCTTTTTGACCTGCATGTTCTGCCTGCCGCTGGCGGGTGTGATTTTCGCCCGGCGTCTGGGTTTCAGCGGTCCGGTGCCGCAGTCCGTCGACAATTCCATGGCGATCTCTATGGTGATGGCGAGCGCAGTCTATTTTTATATGGCCGCCGCAACGGTCTACGGCGCGCGGGGCACCGCGCAGACGATGGTGCTGACCTTCGGCGCGGTGGCGATCTTCTTTGCCTACCGCTTCGTGCTGCTGCCGATCACGCTCTATACGACTTGACCTAGCCGGCCGCGGCCCTGAAGGCGTCGGCGACCGCCGCGGCGCTCGGCAGCTGCGACGTGACGGATACCAGGACCCTGAGCGGCGGGATCTTGGAATCGTCTTTTTCGTCCAAGAGGCCGGTGCAGATCTTCGCGACGGTCTCCGGGTCGCCCGTGAACAGCAGGCGTTCGGCGGTTCCAGGGCGGGCAAGCGATTTGACCGTCAGCCCATGGCGGTCCAACGTCAGCAGGATGTGATCGCCGTTGGCGAGTTCGATCTCGCTGTACGGAGTCGCGAAGTTGTCGTCGTAAGACACGATCAAGCCCATGCTACGCCCCCATTTGTCTTTCGATGCGCCGGTCCGGCACCAGCCACATCAGCGCCACGCCGATATAAATCGCACCCGCGATCTTAGGCTCGAACGCGGTGCTGACGATGGCAATGGCGTAGAGCGCCGGCGAGATCTTGCCTTTCACATCGCGGCCAACGGCCTTTGCCAGGACGGGATTCTCCTGCTGTGTGGCCATGATGGCCCGCTGCAGAATGTAATAGGCGATGGCGGCCATGAGCAGGACTCCGCCGTAGAACGCCAGCGGCAGGGCGCCGAAGTGGTTCTCGCCGACCCAGCCGGTGACGAAGGGGAACAGGGACAGCCAGAACAGCAGATGCAGGTTGGCCCACAACACTCCGCCCGTCACATGTGTGGCGGCGTGCAGCATGTGGTGATGATTGTTCCAGTAGATGCCGACGTAGACGAAGCTGAGGATATAGCTCAGGAACACCGGAGCGAGGGGCATGAGCGCCGCCAGGTTCTCGCCGTGCGGCACCTTCATCTCCAGCACCATGATCGTGATGATGATCGCGATCACCCCGTCGCTGAATGCCTCCAGCCTGCCTTTACCCACCCGAGCCCCCTCACGCTGAACGTGCCGATTTATAGCAAAATTAAGGCAGGTTGCGCGCCTACTTCCGCCTTTTTCGGGCGTTATGTTGAGTACAAGGCCCGGTGTATCCGGCCCCTTTTGTAGGAGATGAATATGAAAGCCCCCATTTTAGCTGTCATTGCTGCCGGTCTCCTGGCCGGCGGTTTCGCCGGCGTGACGGGCAATACCGCGTCCGCGGCCGGTGTCCGCGAGGCCCGCATTCCGTTCGTGCAATACGGCGGTATCCGCGATTGGCGCACCGCCAGTGACGACGAGTTGTTCGTCCAGGGCCGCGACCGGCGCTGGTATCATGTGGAACTGATGGGTCCCTGTAACGGGCTTGAATTCGCCAACGGCGTCCGGTTTATGCCGTCCGACTCTGCCGGTACCTTTGACCGCTTCAGTTGGATCCAGACTAGCGACCAGCGTTGCAAGGTGCAGTCGGTGACCGCTATCCGCGGCGAGCCCTATGTGCCGAACCACCCCCGGCCGCGCGGCGACCGAAGCTAGTTTCTACCTGCGATAACGTGCTGAACGGCGGGTCCTATCCAGGGCCCGCCGTTTTGCTTTGTGGGCGGCGGGGTTAAACTAGGCCACGCTGTATTTCAAAAGAGGGGATGACCATGATCAGAGTATTGGCATGCGCCGCCGCCGCACTTGGCCTTATGGCAGCGGCTGTTGCTTACGGCGCCGAGGGCGGCTGGAAACCCGGACTGGCTTACGATCATGTGCTGCCCAATGTGCCGGGCAAAAGCCTCAGGGCTGTTGTGGTGGAATAGGCGCCGGGGCAGGCGTCGCCGGCGCATTTCCACGCCAGGTCGGCGTTCATCTCCGCGACCGTTCTGGAAGGCGCCGTGCGCAGCCAGGTCAATGACGGACCGGCCAAAATCTATCACGTGGGCGAAACCTTCACCGAATCACCCGGCGACCGCCATAGCATCAGCGAGAACGCCAGCAAGACTGAGCCCGCGCGCCTGCTGGCGGTGTTTGTGTTGGATAGCACTGAGACCGTGCTCACGACGCCCGATCCCAAAAAATAGAAGTCCTACTTTTTAGCGGCGCCGCAACTTGCCGACAGCCAGCGCGCGTCCAGGGTCATGCTCATATTGCCGAGCATGCCCTCCAGGGTGGCCGCTCCCTGCACCCGGGTCGGCGAGGGCGCGTCCACGCGCGCGGCGCCCGTGCCGGTGAAGAGGCCGGTGCAGGCAATGCCCGCCTCAAAATGGCGCGGTGTGGACACACCGGTGTTGCGGGTACAGCCGGACTGCTTGTCGAACCGGTCGAAGCCGGCGGCGATGTCCTTCTGTGTGACGCAGGCGCGCTCCACCCGCGGCCGCCCGTCCATGCGCTCGAACTGCGCGCGCTGTTCATCCGGCAAGCTTTGCAGCAGCGCCGGCGGAATCTGCAGCCCTTCGATGGCCAGGGTGCTCGTAACTTCCCAAGCGCCCTCCTTGATGTCGAGAGTCTCCGCCATGGCGGCGTGGGTAAAGGCAATGAGGGCGAGGACTGTGATGATGCGCATGGGCCATACCTTGCCCCGCGTATGTGGCGGCGGCGTGGCAGAGTCCGTCAGCCGAACCCGGGCGCGAATTCGATCAGGTCCCATTTGTTGCCTAGGACATCCTGGAACACCGCCACCGTGCCATATGGCTCGCTCCGCGGCGCCTCGGTGAAGGCGACGCCGCGCTCAACGTAGGCGCTGTAGTCGCGCTGGAAGTCGTCGGTGTGCAGGAACAGGAACACGCGTCCGCCGGTCTGGTCTCCCACCCGTGCGGTTTGCTCCGGCGTAGCAGCCTTGGCGAGCAGGATGCTCGTGCCGTGGCCGCCCGGCGGCGCCACCAGCACCCAGCGCTTGCCGCCGCCGAGGGCCGTGTCGCTCACCAGCGCGAAGCCCAGCTTCTCGGTAAACCAGGCGATGGCCGGGTCGTAGTCGTGGACCAGGAGTGCGACGGAACCGATGTGCTGAGTCATGATTCTAAATACGCCTTAGGGTTTTCCATCTCGCGTCATCCTTGGGCGAGCGAAACTCGACCGGGGATCCAGGGCGGTAACGATGGAGGGCTGTCAGGGAACACGCTGTTAGACGCGTCGAGATATTCTCAGCCGGCCATCTTTTCTATCCTGGATTCCCGGGTCAAGTCCGGGAATGACAATGGAGCGTGGGGCAGACATCCCAAAACAAAACGGCGGACCTTTGGGGTCCGCCGTTTGGCATTCTTATCTCGGTCCGGTTAACAGCAGGCCTTCATGCCGCCGCCGTTGAATTTGGCGTTCATGCGGTTGTCGAAGAAGGCCTGGTAGGTCATGGCCTCCTTGTCCGGATGCGTGACCTTCATATGCGCAACGTAAGTGTCGTAATCGGGTACGCCGCACATGAGGCGGCCAGCTTCGGCGACGCGGCCGAACCAGAGAGAAATCAGATTCTCCGGTTCGGCCTTCGTTGCCTTGTCTTTCCGCTTAGCCACGGCGTTTACCTCGGCCCCGCTTATTCAGCAGCGTGCATGATCGGGGGCTGGCCCGGGATCATCGGCGCGGTGCGGTTGCTGCGCACCGCCCTGACCGCAAACGCCAGCATCGAGATGACACAGGCCAGGAAAATCGCTGCCAGCGCCGCGTCGATATAGGCGTTCACCACCAGGCGGCCCATCTGCTCCACCGACTTGGCCGGTGCGATGACGCGGCCTTCGTCGATGGCGGTTTGCAGCAACTTGGCCTGGGCCAGGAAGCCGATGGTGGGCGAGCTGTGGAAGATCTTCTGGAAGCCCGCGGTGAGGGTGCACGCCAGCAGCCACACCAGCGGAACCGCCGGAACCCAGATGTACTTGGTGTACCCGTTCTTCACGAAGGCCACGACCACGAAGGTCAGCGCCATCGACGCCAGGAGCTGGTTGGCGACGCCGAACAACGGCCACAGGGTGTTGATGCCGCCGAACGGATCGACCACGCCCTGATAGAGGAAGTAGCCCCACAGGAAGCAGGCGAGGAACGACCCGATGATGTTGCCGGCCCAAGAAGAGGTGGAGCCGAGAACAGGGTTAATCTGCCCGGCCAGGTCCTGGATCATGAACCGCGCCACGCGGGTGCCCGCGGTCAGCGTGGTCATGATGAACATGGCTTCGAACAGGATGGCGAAGTGGTACCAGAAGGCCATGGCCTCCTTGCCGCCCACAGCGCCGGACAGGATGTGCGCCATGCCGATGGCGAGCGTGGGCGCGCCGCCGGTGCGTGACAGCACCGAACCTTCGCCGACGTTGGCCGCAGTTTCATGGATCAGTTCCGGCGTGATGACGAAGCCCCAGCTTGAGATCACCTGCGCTGCGGACTCGGCGGTCGGTCCGATAACCGAGGCCGGGCTGTTGACGGCGAAGTAGAGGCCGGGTTCCAGCACGCAAGCGGCGCACATGGCCATGATGGCGACGAAGGATTCCATCGCCATGGAGCCGTAGCCGATCGGCGTCGCGAGGGTTTCCTTATCCAGCATCTTCGGCGTGGTGCCCGAGGACACCAGCGCGTGGAAGCCGGAAATGGCGCCGCAAGCAATGGTGATGAACAGGAAGGGGAACAACGATCCCTTCCACACCGGGCCGGTGCCGTCGATGAACTGGGTCATGGCCGGCATGTGCAGTTCAGGCAGGGTCACCAGGATGCCGATGGCGAGGGCGACGATGGTGCCGATCTTGAGGAAGGTGGAGAGGTAATCGCGCGGCGCCTGCATCATCCACACCGGCATGACGGCGGCGGCGAAGCTGTAGATGATCAAGGCCCAGGCCAGTTGTTCACCGGTCCAGGTGAAGGCTTCGGCCCAGGTGGGGTCTTCCGCGACGTATTTGCCGAGGATCAGGGCGACCATCAGCAGCGCGAAGCCGACGACGGAGATTTCGAGGATTTTGCCCGGGCGGATCCAGCGCATGTACACACCCATCAGCAGCGCGATGGGCATGGTCATGACGACCGTGAAGGTGCCCCAGGGCGAGTGGGCGAGGGCCTGCACAACCACGAGGCCGAGGACGGCCAGCAGAATGGTGACGATGGCGAGGATGCCGAACTGGGCGACGGTGCCCGCATCCTTGCCGAGGTAGTTCTTGATCATCGTGCCGAGTGATTCACCGTCGCGGCGGGTGGAGAGCGCCAGGACCACGTAGTCCTGCACACAGCCCGCCAGACAGGCGCCGATGATGATCCACAGCGTTCCGGGGAGGTAACCCATCTGCGCCGCGAGCACCGGGCCGATGAGCGGGCCGGCGCCGGCGATGGCGGCGAAGTGATGGCCGAAGAGCACGTATTTATTCGTCGGCACATAGTCGAGGCCGTCGTTCTTGCGGACCGCCGCGGTTTCCCACTTGCTGTTCAGGCCGAGCACGGTCTTGGCGATGAACTGCGCGTAGAAACGATAAGCGACGAAGTAAGAACAGGTCGCGGCCACAACCAGCCAGGCGGCGTTGATGGTCTCGGCGTTGTTCAAGGCGATTAGGCCCAGGGCGAACGCCCCCAACAACGCGACGGCGCCCCAGCCGACGGATTGGAGAGTCGTACTCATGATGAATCCTCCCGATGCAAAAATTTCGCGCCCATCTTAACCGAGAGGTTACAGCGAATGGAAGTGCCGCTTGGCCGTTACACCCGGGGAAGGATTGCCCCCTATCCCCGCGATTTGGGCCAAGAAATCGCCTCCGAAAACGTCATGCTGCAGTGCGGTCGCGGTTGAATTGCTCCGGGGCGCTCGGGAAAATGGGTCCTAATCGCCTGGAGGGATCAGATGCCTCACTTTCTCCTGTTTTACGACACCGCATCCGACTACCTGGAGCGTCGGCCCCAATACCGCGCCGCCCACCTGGAACAGGCCCGCGCCGCCAAGGCCCGCGGCGAGCTTTTCCTGGCTGGCGCCCCGGCCGACCCTGTGGGCGGGGCAGTTTTGATGTTCACGGGGGCGGATAAGTCGGTCGCGGAGGACTTCGCGCGCACGGATCCTTACGTCACCAACGGCCTGATCACGTCGTGGAAGGTGCGCGAGTGGACCACCGTCATCGGCGATGCCGCAGCGCACCCAATTCCCTGAAAAACCAAACGTCAGAATCGCGCTGCGATCCTTCCGCAAAATATCCGCCAGACCATTGTCTCCGCAGGAAAGTTTCGCCGGCATTTGCATGGCCGTGCTCGTTTTTTGCAGGCTTCCGACAACGTTCATGCGTGTCATAAGGTGGCCAGCCGGACTTTGAATAAAAATTCCGCCGGGCTGGCGTTACGTTGCGTCAGTACTGGTGAGCGTGCACCGGCGCCAGGGATGCGTGAGGCCGGAAAGGCCCCGCTGTTGAGCCCGCTGTGTTGAGATTGGGAGATCGATGACCAAACCCGTTTCCAAGGCCAAACCCGCGCCCGCTCCTGTAGCAGGCCACAATGCCGTTCCATTGAAACTCCGGGTTCCAGAACCCAAGGCGCGCCCTGGGCAACCCGCCGACTTCAGCCATATGACTTTCCCCGCAGCGGGTGCCACGCGCCGGCCGGATGTGTCCTCCAAATCCGATGATATGCGCGACCTGGCCTACGGCCTCGTGCGCGTGCTCGACGAAAGCGGCACAGCCGTCGGCCCGTGGGCGCCCAAGATCGACCCGGAAGTCATGAAGCGCGGCCTGCGCGTCATGATGATGTGCCGTGTGTATGACGACCGCATGTACCGCGCCCAGCGCCAGGGCAAGACGTCGTTCTACATGAAGGGCACCGGCGAAGAGGCGGTGACCGCAGCCGCGGCCCTCGCACTCGACGATTCCGACATGCTGTTCCCGGCGTACCGTCAGCCCGGCCTGTTGTTCGTGCGCAACTGGCCCATGCTCGACATGATGAACCAGATTTACTCCAACGCCGGCGACCGCCTCAAAGGCCGCCAGTTGCCGGTGATGTATTCCGCCAAGGACGCGGGCTTCTTCTCCATCTCCGGCAACCTCGCCACCCAGTTCGCCCAAGCGGTAGGCTGGGCCATGGCGTCCGCGATCTCCGGCGACACCCGTATCTGCGCCACCTGGATCGGCGACGGCTCCACGGCCGAAGGCGACTTCCACCACGCGCTCACGTTTGCATCGGTCTACAAGGCGCCGGTGATCCTCAACATTACCAATAACCAGTGGGCCATATCGTCCTTCCAAGGCATCGCCGGCGGCGGCGAAGCGCCGTTCGCAGCCCGCGGCATCGGCTACGGCCTGCCGTCCTTACGCATCGACGGCAACGACTTCCTCGCGGTCTACGCCGCCACCCAATGGGCCGCCGAGCGGGCGCGCACCAATCAGGGCGCCACGTTGATCGAGCATTTCACCTACCGCATGGAAGGCCACTCCACCTCGGACGACCCCTCGCGCTACCGCGCGGCGGACGAACGCCAGAAGTGGCCCCTCGGCGATCCCATTGAGCGCCTGAAGCAGCACCTCATCAAGCTCGGCCACTGGTCCGAGAAGGAGCATGTGCAGCAGCAGGAAGACCTCGAGAAGGAAGTGAAGGACACGCAGCGCCAGGCCGAGGCCATCGGCACGCTGCAGTCCGGCGAGAAGCCGCACCCCAGCACGATGTTCGAGGATGTCTACAAGGAACCCGATCAGCGCCTGCGCAAGCAGCGCCAGCAGTTTGGATTTTAAAACATGTCATCCATGAACATGATTCAGGCCATCAACTCCGCCCATGCGGTGATGATGGAAAAAGACCCCAAGGTCGTCGTGTTCGGCGAGGACGTGGGCTATTTCGGCGGCGTGTTCCGCGCCACCGAGGGCCTGCAGGCCAAGTTCGGCATCAACCGCTGCTTCGATGCGCCGATCTCAGAAGGCGGCATCGTTGCTGCGGCCATCGGCATGGGTGCTTACGGACTGCGCCCGCTGATCGAGATCCAGTTTGCCGACTATATCTATCCGGCCTTTGACCAGCTCACGTCCGAAGCCGCGCGTCTGCGCTATCGTTCGGGCGGCGAGTTCACGGCGCCCTTGACCGTGCGGACGCCTTACGGCGGCGGCATCTTCGGCGGCCAGACCCACAGCCAGAGCCCCGAGGCCCTGTTCACCCATGTGGTGGGCCTGAAGGTCGTGGTGCCGTCCACGCCTTATGACGCCAAGGGCCTGCTCATCTCCTCGGTCGAGGACGACGACCCGGTGATCTTCCTGGAACCCAAGCGCCTCTACACCGGCCCGTTCGAGGGGCACTCCACCGATGGTGTGAAGACCTGGGCCGGGCATCCGGCCGGCGAAGTGCCGGACGGCCATTACAATGTGCCGCTCGGCAAGGCGAACATCGTGCGCGAAGGCAACGCCATGACCGTGCTGTGCTACGGCACCATGGTCCATGTGGCCCTGGCGGCGACGCGCGAGACCGGCATCGACGCCGAGGTGGTGGACCTGCGCTCGCTGGTGCCCCTGGACGCCGAGACCATCATCGCCTCGGTCAACAAGACCGGCCGCTGCCTGGTGGTGCATGAGGCTACCTACACCTCGGGCTTTGGCGCGGAACTGGCGGCCATCGTGCAACAGGAATGCTTCTATAATCTCGAAGCCCCCATCGACCGCGTTTGTGGCTGGGACACGCCCTATCCGCATGTGTTCGAGTGGCAGTACTTCCCGGGCCCCGACCGTGTCGGCGCGGCCATGAAAAAGATGATGGAGGCCTGAGACCATGGGCGCATTTCAATTCAAGCTGCCCGACATCGGCGAAGGCACTGCCGAGGCTGAAATCGTCGCCTGGCACGTGAAAGTCGGCGACAAGGTCAAGGAAGACCAGCCGCTAGTGGACATGATGACCGACAAGGCCACGGTGGAGCTGAGCAGCCCCGTGGAAGGCATCGTCCAAAGTCTGGGCGGCGAAATCGGCAAGAAAGCGGCAGTGGGGTCCGTGCTGGTGACCTTGGCAACCGAAGGCGGTGCTGATCTGCCTGCTGAAAAGCCCAAAGCTGCCGCACCCGTGCCCGTTGCCGCACCGGCGCCTGCGCCGAAGACAGAAGCAGCACCAGCACCCGCGAAAGTGTCCGCGCCGGTGGCTGAAGCGCAAGCCCCCAAGCACACAGCACCCGGCACGCGTCCCGCCGCATCGCCGGCGGTGCGCCGTCGCGCCGATGAACTCGGCATCAAGCTGCAATACGTGGCGGGCACGGGCCCGCAAGGCCGCATCACCCACACCGACCTCGATGCCTTCGTGAGCAGCGGCGGCAAAGGAGCGGTTGTTGCGCGCGGCAAGACCCAGCGCACCACTGTCACCGACATTCCCGTCATTGGCATGCGCCGCCAGATCGCCGAGCGCATGCAGCTCGCCAAGCGCCAGATCCCGCATTTCACTTACGTCGAAGAAGTGGACATGACGGCGGTGGACGAGCTGCGCGCTGTCATGAACGCCGGGAAGAAGAAGGAGCAGCCGAAACTCACCGTGCTGCCGTTCTTCATGCTGACGATGGCCAAGGCGCTGGAGGACTTCCCCCAGATCAACGCGCTCTATGACGATGAAGCCGGGGTCGTGCACCGCCACGCCGGCGTGCACATCGGCATGGCCGCCCAGACCGACAAAGGCCTCATGGTGCCGGTGGTGCGCCATGTGGAAGCCCGCGACATCTGGGACCTGGCCGAGGAAATCGGCCGCCTCGCGACCGCTGCCCGCGACGGAAAAGCCAAGCGCGAGGAACTGATGGGTTCCACCATCACGCTCACCAGTCTGGGCACCTTGGGCGGGGTGGTCGCAACACCCGTCATCAACCGTCCGGAAGTGGGCATCATCTGCCCCAACAAGATCATAGACCGCCCGGTGGTGAAGAACGGTCAGATCGTGGTGCGCAAGATGATGAACCTGAGCTCGTCCTTCGACCACCGCGTCGTCGACGGCGCCGATGCCGCTGCCTTCATACAGCGCATGAAAACGCTGCTGGAACAGCCCGCACTCATCTTTATGCCTTAAGGCCGATTTTAAATGACCGAAACCATCACCACTAAAGTCCTCGTCGTCGGCGGGGGCCCCGGCGGCTATGTGGCGGCCATCCGCTGCGGGCAGCTTGGCCTCGAGACCGTGCTGGTCGAAGGCGACCGTCTCGGCGGCACCTGCCTGATCCGGGGCTGTATCCCGTCAAAGGCCATGATCCATGTGGCCGACCGGTTTGCCGGAATGACCGCCGCCGTGGGCAAGGGCCATCACGGCATTTCGCTGTCCACCGCGCCCAAGCTCGACCTCGCCGCCACGGTGAAGTGGAAAGAGACCGTGGTGGATAAGCTCAATAGCGGCGTCACCGCATTGCTCAAGCGCGCCAAAGTGCGCGTGGTGGAAGGCTGGGGTGTGTTCTCCAACGCCAAGACCTGCACCGTGAAGACCAAAGCCGGCGACGTGACCATTAAAGCCGAGTACGTCATCCTCGCCACAGGATCAGAACCGGTGGGCCTGCCCCATATTCCGTTCGGCGACGCTGTGATCTCCTCGACCGAGGCGCTGCTGCTGCAGGAAGTTCCCAAGAAGATGGTGGTGATCGGTGCAGGCTACATCGGCCTGGAGCTTGGCATTGCCTTCCGCAAGTTCGGCGCCGAAGTGACGGTGGTGGAAGCCCAGGACCGCATACTGCCGCTCTACGACCGCCAGCTCACCGCGCCGGTGGCCGCTTCGGTCGAGAAGCTTGGCATTAAAGTGATGCTCGGCGCCAAGGCCCAGGGCTTCAAGAACGGCAAGCTCGCCGTGGAAGACAAGGACGGCAAGACCAGCGAGATCGCCGCGGACTCCCTGCTGGTGACAGTCGGCCGCAAGCCGCGCACCGCGGGCTGGGGCATCGAGGCCATGAGCCTCGATATGAACGGCAAATTCGTGAAGGTGGACGACGCCTGCCGCACGCCCATGCAGGGCGTGTTCGCCATCGGCGACCTGGTGGGCGAGCCCATGCTGGAACACAAGGCCGCGGCCCAAGGCGAAATGGTCGCCGAAATCATCGCCGGCCATAAACGCCGCTTCGACCCCGCAGCCATCCCGGCCGTGTGCTTTACCGACCCCGAGATCGTCACGGCCGGCCTGACGCTGGAAGAGGCCGCCGCCAAAGGCATCGACGCCACCACCTCCATGTTCCCGCTCACGGCAAATGGGCGGGCGCTGTCCATGGACGCCGGCGAGGGCTTCGTACGCGTGGTCGCCCGCAAAGACGACAAACGCATCATCGGCATTCAGGCCGTCGGCGCTCATATCGCCGAACTGTCGGGTGAGTTCTCCATGGCCATCGAAATGGCCGCGACCCTCGAGGACATGGCGGGGATCATCCACGCCCACCCGACCCTGAGCGAGGCGTTCTTCGAGGCGAGCTTGCGCGGGTTGGGGCACGCCATCCACATTTAGCGTGGTGAACCTCCGGGGCGCGCCCGCTGTGCGGCGAATTAGCGGCGAATTAAATGTACCAGGTACAATTAATTCGCTCCGTCGCTGTACCGAACTGATGAGCAGGTTAATTGTGCCTGGTACATTTAATTTGTGCGGCACCGCCGACGTTTCCGGGAGATGACCATGCAATGGCCTTCGATCACCGCCGGGTATCTCGGCGTTCTCGGGTTGCTCTATCTGGCGCTCGCGATCCAGGTCGTGCGCTTGCGCCGCCGGCACAAAGCCGGTTTCGGTGACGGCGGCAATGAGGCCCTGCGCTGCGCGATCCGCGCCCACGGGCACTTCGCCGAATATGTGCCTCTGATCGTTCTCATGGTCGCCCTGCTGGAAATGTCCGGCCTGGCCAGCGCAAAAGTCCACACGCTGATGGGGCTTTTGCTGGTGTCGCGTGTTCTCCATCCCCTCGGCATGTACGCGAAGCCCTTTACCCTGCAATTCCGCGCTGGCCGCATCGGCGGCATGGTGCTGACCATCGCGGTGCTGGTCACCAGCGCGGTCCTGATTTTGCAGCGCTCTCTCTTCGGCGCCTAAGTCCTTTGGCCCACCGGGCGATAGCCTGGGGGAGAATAGGGGCCTGAATGCGGGGACCTAGCCCTCCGAAAAAAGGGGGGTAGCCCTTTTTAGCGCCCGGTTATCCCTTTGCCGCCTTGCGGGTAGAGGCCCGCGCAGAGCTTATCACTTCAGACGCCGGCCATCCCTGGGCCGGCCACGGTGTTTCTGCCTCTGAAGGAATAATCATGCTGAACGTGACGGCCCCTAAAGCAGCTTTACTCACGATGGTACTGGCCGTCGCCTTGACGCCCCTGGCGCCGTCGCGGGCAACCGCGCAGGAGCTGCGGGAACTGACGACCGATCGGCCGGACCAGACCGAAAGCCCCAGTTCCGTGGACAAGGGGCACTTCCAGGTCGAGATGGACTTTTTCACGATGAGCAGCGACCGCACCCGCGAGGCCGGGCGCGACCTGCGGACCACCAGCTACGGCGTCATGCCGGTCAATTTCAAATATGGCCTGACCGACAATTCGGACATCCAGGTGATATTCGACAGCTATCAGCACAGCCAGACCAAGGACATCGCTACCGGGCGCGTACTCGCCAAAACCCGCGGCGCCGGCGACCTGACCATCCGCTACAATACAATTTCTTCGGCAACGACGGCGGCAATGCTCTCGGCGTAATGCCGTTTATCAAGCTGCCGACCAATTCGAATGGTGTAGGCAACAAGCGCGTCGAGGGCGGCGTCATCGTTGCTTATGCCATCGAGCTTGGCGGGGGTGCGGGTCTCGGGCTGATGACCGAGGTGGACTTCCTGCGCAACGACACCGACACAGGATATACGGCGACCTTCGTCAACTCGGCGACTGTGGGCTTCGACTTGACCTCTCGTATTGGCGCCTATGTGGAACTGTTTTCCGCCAAAAGCACCCAGCCCGGAGCGCAGTGGGAAGTCCAAGCCGACGCTGGCGTCAGCTTTGCCATATCACCCACCGCGGCTCTCGATCTCGGCGTCAACGTGGGCGTCACCAAGGCCGCACCGGATATCGGCCCGTTTATCGGTCTCTCGGTGAAATTTTAGGCCGGGGAAGTTTTAGGCGAATTTCAAAGCCAGGGTCCGCCGCATTTGCCCAATCGGGCTGACCCTGCGGCATTTATTCAACAGGAGGCTTCCTTGCTTCAGAACACACGTATATTCGTCCGGCTCATCGCCCTCATCGCGGTGCTGCTGGCTTTCATGCTCGCTATCGCCGTCGACGGTATCACCGCCATGTCGGGCATGCGCGACAGCATCAAAACCCTCTATGAAGAGCGGGCCGTGCCCCTGGTGCAGATCGCCGAAATCTTGGATCTGTTGAACGATGACCGCACCGATGTGCACGCGGTCGCCACGGTCTCTGATCCGGCCAAGCTGGCCGAGATCGACGGAAAATCGCCGCCACCGACAAGGATATCGATGAGGGATGGAAGGCCTATCTCGGCAGTTCCATCACGCCGGAAGAGAAGAAGCTGGCGGACATCGCTGAAAAGGCGAAAAGCGACTATCGGGCCGTCGCCCGCAAAGTGATCGCTGCAGCGCGCACGGGAAATGCCGCACAGCTCGCGCAGCTGGAATTGCAGGATGCCGAGGTTGCATTCGACAAGGTCAACGGGTCGTTCGACGCCTTGAAGCAGTTTCAAGCAGACTTGGCGAAAGAGGAATTCGAGAAGGCCAACGCCAACTTTACCAGCGACAGCCGCACCTTGTTCGGCATTCTCGCCGCGGCTCTGATCTGCGGCGCTGCGCTCGCGCTGATGATCGGGCGTTCCATCGCGCAGCCGCTCAATCAGATCATTCAAGTGATGAACGAACTTACCAACGGGAATCTGAGTGTTGACGTCACCGGAACGGATCGCGGGGACGAGGTCGGCGATGTCAGCCGCGCGGTCTCGGTTTTCAAGACCGGCCTCGGCGAGACCGAGCGGCTCCGGCAGCAGCAGGGCGAACTGAGCGCCAGGGCGGACGCCGAACGTAAACAGGCGTTGCTCGATATGGCCGATGAATTCGAGAATGCCGTCGGCGGCATGGTGAAGGGCGTGGCGGCCTCCGCGACGGAGATGCAGGCGACCGCCCAAGCTCTGGCCGCTTCGTCCTAGCTGACCAAAGGACAGGCTGGCGCCGTGGCGGCGGCGGCCGAAAACACCAGGCACAACGTTCATACGGTCGCGGCCGCGACGGAAGAACTGTCGGCCTCCTTCCGCGAGATCAACGAGCGTGTCGCGGAATCGACCCAGATCATCGGACAGGCTGTCTCCCAAACCCAAAGCACGTCCCAGCAGGTCGCGAGCCTGGAAGATGCCGCAAACCGCATCGGCACAGTTGTCGGCTTGATCACCGATGTGGCCGAACAGACCAACCTGCTGGCCCTTAACGCCACCATCGAGGCGGCGCGTGCGGGCGACGCCGGCAAGGGTTTCGCGGTGGTGGCATCGGAGGTGAAGGTTCTCGCCTCTCAAACCGCCAAGGCCACCAACGAGATCCGCACCCAGATCCAGGCCATTCAGGACGCCACCCGTATGTCGTCCCAGGCCATTGCCGAAATCTCCCGGACCATCGGCCGGGTCAACGAGATATCGACCAGCATCGCGGCGGCCGTCGAAGAGCAGACCGCAGCCACCGGCGAGATTTCACGTAACGTGTCCCAGGCCGCCGAGGGTACGGCCGATGTCACAGCCAATGTGGCGGGCGTTTCGGAGGCAGCGATGTCGTCGAGCGCCGCGGCGGATCAAGTTCTGACCGCGGCGGGAGAACTCAGCCGCAGCAGCTAAGGACTTTCGGAGCAGGTCAACACCTTCCTCCGCAATGTGCGCAAAGGCGGTCAAGCCGATGAAGCCGCCACACAAAAGCCCCGGCTGCGGGCCGTAGCATAGGGGTCACGACCGGCCGCGGGAAGAATTCCGGCGGCCGGCCTTCGAGCCGTCGAAAAGCAGCGCCCAAGACAAAGCCCGCCACATTGTGGCGGGCTTTGCTATTTCAGACCTGAGCAGTGTGGCTTAGCCGCCCTTTATCCGCCTTCGGCGAATAGCGGCGTCGCGTTAGGCAATCTGGAATGCCGCGGCGTCGATCTGGTGATAGCGCCGCTGGTTGAGCGGGAAGGTGCGGCGGCGGGCCGCGCCGACGGTCATCTGCAGTTTGTTGACGCTGAATGGCTTCACCAGGAAAGCGTTCACGTCCAGGCTGCGGGCGGTACCGGCGACGCTCTCCGAGGCGAGCCCCGACATCAGCACGACGCACATGTCCGGGCGGAAATTCTTGGCCACTGTCGATGTGCGGATATGGAACAGCATCTCGAGGCCGTTGCCCTCCGGCATGCAGACGTCGGCGATGACGCAATCGAAGCGCTCGCGGCTGCCGGAGAGCGTCGCAAAAGCTTCGTAGCCGGATCGGGCGACGGACACCTTGGTTGCACCCAGCCGCTTCAGCAAATGGGACACGCTCTCGACGGTCAATGGGTCGTCATCGACGACGAGCAGATTCATTTCGGCGAGCATCAAAAGAACTCATAAGTCGGAGAAGAACGAGCTGCATCTTCGCCGTGCCGCGTCATCAAAGTCTTAAGGGATGGGGCTGGCACGGATTATTTCCGCCCGTTATCTGTTGGGCTGGAGTCCGCGGCGACATCTACTGCTGGTGCCACTTCCTTCCGTGAATATTGGTCCACGCTGTCTGTTCAACGCCCGGTTCTACCGAACCTTGCGGCTGCTTAATCCCCCACGGCCTGGTGCGCGGTGCGGCCGCCGTGAAGCCGAATCGGGCGGGTCTGGCCATTCGCTCAAAAGACAAAGCCCGCCACATCGTGGCGGGCTTTGCTGCTTCAGCCGGAGACTCGTTTTCTAGTCGCCCTTTACCGTTACGGTGGCGCCGGGCAGGGGCGGGGTGTGGATCGGGCGGCGGCGGGCGTGGGTGCCTTGCTCGAAGCTGTAGCCCAGGCCCAACAACTTGCCTTCGCTGAATCCCGTGCCGACGAAGGAGATGCCCACCGGCAGATTGTCACCGGTGAAGCCCGCGGGCACGACGAGGTCCGGCACGCCGGCCAAGCTCACGACGTTGGTACCGGAGGCGCCACCGGCAGCATCACCGCCGCCGGTTGAGGCGATCAGCCCGGTCCTGCGCGACGAGGTCGGGTAAATGATGGCGTCCAGTTTATTGCTGGCAATGACGCCGTCCACCGTGCCGCGTACAGCGGGCAGGATGTGGTCGCGCACCATGGTGTAGCGATAGTCCTGCATGGTGCCGCTGGAAGCTTCCTGCTTGAACAGAGCCCAGCGCACGGGGTTGGGCCGCGCGCCGTCGGGCCGGCTGGTGGTGAATTTCTCGGCGCGTTCGATCATCTCCTCCAGCGACTTGGGATACTTGGGCCCAAGGGTGGCGAGGTAGGCCTTCATCTGCACGGGAAATTCGGGCCAGCGCACGGCGTTGTAATACTCGCGGCTGCTCTGCAGCAGCCAGCGGGGATAGTGCACGTCGACGATAGTGGCCCCCGCCTTCTTCATCTGGTCCATGGCGGAGGTGATGGCCCAGTCGACTTCCGGATCCTGGCCCATGAGGTCGCGGACGATGCCGAGGCGCGCACCCTTGAGCGCCGTGGGATTGAGGTTCTTGGTGTAGTCCTTCTCGAACTTGCCGGCGCTCGCCTTAGTGGCCTCGTCGGCCGGATCCACGCCCACCATCACCGACAGCATGGCGGCGATGTCCGAGACGTTGCGCGTCATGGGTCCGCCGGTATCGAAGATCAGCGCCAGCGGAATGATGCCGCTGCGGGACAACAGGCCCA
>CANISR010000013.1 GCA_947470105.1 Fidelibacterota bacterium
CGCCATGGCCAAGTCGTGGAACATCAAGATGTTCAAGCATATCCGCCGCCACGCCGATGCGGCGTCGGTTGCTCTTGCCCATGAACGCGGCGCCTGCCCTGATGCGGCCGAAAGCGGCGTCATGGCGCGGTTCTCGCACAAGATGGCGATCGCGCCGACGGCGTCGATCTCGATCATCTGCGGCGGCACATCCCCTTGTGTCGAGCCGATCCCCGCCAACGTCTACACGCACAAGACGCTCTCGGGCTCATTCTCGGTGAAGAACCCGTATCTGATCAAAGTGCTGGCCGCCAAAGGCCTCGACAATCCAGCCACCTGGAATTCGATCCTCGAGCACGAAGGTTCGGTGCAGCACCTGAATAGCCTTACCCAGGAAGAGAAGGACGTGTTCAAGACCGCGTTCGAGATCGACCAGCGCTGGGTGGTGGAATTCTCCGCCGACCGCTCGCCCTATATCTGCCAGGGCCAGTCCATCAACCTCTTCCTGCCGTCCGACATCGATAAATGGGACCTGATGATGCTGCACTGGCGCGCCTGGGAATCGGGCGTGAAAAGCCTCTATTACCTGCGCTCCAAGTCGGTGCAGCGCGCCGGCTTCGCCGGTGTCGAGGCCGACAACAGCCGCGCCTGGCCGGAAAAGCCGCTCGGCACCGAGCGCACCGACTACGAAGAGTGTCTCGCCTGCCAATAGCCGGCGCCGCCCTCTCCTAAAGCCCCGCATACCGGATTCCCGCCATGAACATCATCACTCCGAAGCCGCTGCCCGGCCTCATGACCCCGTCCCAGGGCTACAAGCCGTTCCGCTATCCGTGGGCGTTCGAGTTCTGGAAGCGGCAGCAGCAGATTCACTGGATGCCGGAAGAAGTGCCGCTGGGCGAGGACTGCAAGGATTGGGCGTCGCGCCTGTCCGACTGCGAGCGCAATCTGCTGTCGCAGATTTTCCGCTTCTTCACCCAGTCCGACATCGAGGTGAACGACAACTACATGGAACGCTACGCCCGCGTCTTCAAACCGACCGAAGTGAAGATGATGCTGGCGTCGTTCTCGAATATGGAAACCATCCATATCGCCGCCTACGCCCTGCTGCTTGAAACCATCGGCATGCCGGAAACCGAATTTGCCGCCTTCATGCAGTACAAGGAGATGGCGGATAAGCACAGCTACATGAAGCAGTTCGGCGTCGAGACCAACGCCGATATCGCGCGCACGCTGGCCATGTTCGGCGCCTTCACCGAAGGCCTGCAGCTGTTCGCGAGCTTCGCCATGCTGCTGAACTTCCCGCGCCAGAACAAGATGAAGGGCATGGGCCAGATCGTATCGTGGTCGGTGCGTGACGAGAGCTTGCACTGCGAAGCAATCATCAAGACCTTCCACACTTTTGCCCACGAAACCGGCTGCCTCACCCAGTCCGTCAAGGACGACATCGTCGACTGCTGCAAAACCGTGGTGAGCCTCGAGGACAAATTCATCGAGCTCGCCTTCGCCATGGGCCCGGTCAACGGCATGACGCCCGAGGACATCCAGTCCTATATCCGCTATGTGGCCGATTGGCGCCTGGGCCAGCTCGGCCTGCCGGCGGTCTACAACATCAAGGAACACCCGCTGCCCTGGCTGCAGCAGATCCTGAACGGTGTCGAACACGCGAACTTCTTCGAGACCCGCGCTACCGAATACTCCAAGGCCGCTACCCGCGGCCAATGGCACGGCCCGGAAGGCGTGTGGTCGCACTTCGACCAGGTCATCAAGAACCGCGCTGCAACGGCGCTGGTTGGGAACGCCTAAGGGAACCCGTTGAAACAGGTGGGCGAACCGCTCAATACTGCGGATCGCACTGCGCCTCGTTTTACATGGCTTCGCCACAGTTGGACGCGGCTTCGCCACACTTAGAAGCGCGGCTTCGCCACACTTAGAAGCGCGGCTTCGCCGCGACAAGGTTTCCCATGGACATCGCCCTCGAGACCGTCTGCTACGTCATCCATCAGGCCCGGGAACTGGTCGCGGATTTGGCGCCCCTGGAAGACGAGCCGGGGCGGCACGCGCCTGACGACGCAGTGCGCGAGGATGTGGCGGACGAAGATGGCCCCGAGGCCCGGGAGGGCGGCGAGTTCGAGGAACTCAAGGAATTCATCGACAGCCTGTCCGAGGACGAACAGGCCGAACTGGTGGCGCTCGCCTGGATCGGCCGCGGCACCTACACCGCCGAAGACTGGGATGAGGCGGTCGAAGTCGCCCGCGAGGAACACCCGCGCCGCGTGGCCAAATACCTCCTCGGCCAGCCGCTGCTGGCGGATGAGCTGGAAGAAGGCCTCGCCGAGATGGGCCTCTCCTGCGAGGACGTGGAGTAATTCTCTTAGCTGATGAGCCCGGCGAGGGCCGTGAATGCCGCATCCTGGAGCGGAAACGCCCGCGGCAGTTTCACCGTCACATGGGGGGCTGCGAACTTTGCTACCGACTGCGCGGTGTTGTCCAAGGGCACCATGCTGTTGGCGGACTCGCTGACCACCACCGCGGTGATGGTCAGGCCGCGGCTGCGCAGGACTTCGACGGCGCTCAGGGTATGGCTGATGGCGCCGAGGTAGCTGCCGCCCACGACAATCACCGGAAAGCCCAAGGCCACCATCCAGTCCAGTGTCGTATGCTGCCCGTCCAGGGGCACCATGACGCCGCCGACCCCCTCCACCAGCAGAACGCCGTCCTGGTCAGCCGTGCGCGAGAACGCCACCACCGCGTCAAAATCGATCGCGCGGTTTTCCTTGGCGGCGGCCATGTCCGGCGACAGGGGCGCGACAAAGCGCCACGGGGATATGGCTGCGACTTCTTCCAGGGTGACGGGGCGGTCCAGTGCGGCCAGCATCTTGCCGGGGTCGCTGCCACGGGCGCTCGCGTCCTCGAAGCCGCTGACGACCGGTTTCACGGCGTTCACCGCGCGGCCTTGGGCGCGCAAGGTCCGGATCAGGCCGCAGGCGACGAAGGTCTTGCCGATATCTGTGCCGGCGCCGGTGATGAAATATGCGCTCATGATTTCAGGATTCTCTCCGCTACGATCGCGGCCAGACGATTGATGTCGGCGTCATCATGGCTTGCAGAAAACGTAAAGCGCAGCCGCGCCGTGCCTTGGGGAACAGTCGGCGGCCGGATGGCCGCCACCAGGAATCCCTCGGTTTCGAGCAGGGCCGCCGCCGCGAGTGCTGCTTTGCTGTCGCCGAGCACCACCGGCACGATGGCGCTGGTCGCATCACCCAGTCCAAGAGCGGTGGTGAACGCCCGCGCTTTCGCGAGCGGCTTTGCGACGGTAACCGGATCGGTGGCGATGATGTCGAGGGCGGCGATGGCGGCCGCCACAATCGCCGGCGGCAGGCCGGTGGAATAAACCAGACTACCCGCGCGGCTCTTCATCAAATCGACGACAGTGTGCGAAGCGCACAGATAGCCGCCGTATCCGCCGACGGCCTTGGACAGCGTGCCCATCTGTAGCGCGACGTGGGGCCGTGGCGTGAAGGCGAAGGACGAGCCGCGCCCACCGCCGACCACGCCGACGCCGTGGGCGTCATCGGCCAGCAGCCACGCGTCGAATTGATCGGACAGGGCGGCGAGAGCCGGCAGCGGCGCAAGGTCGCCGTCCATGGAGAACACGCCATCGGTGGCGATCAAGGCGTGGCGATGTTTCGCGCGCTCCGCCGCGAGCAGTTCACCGAGATGCGCTGTGTCGTTGTGACGGAACAGGTGCACGGCCGCGCCGCTCATTTTGGCGCCCGAGAGAATGCAGTTGTGGGCCAGTTCGTCCACAAACACCGCGTCGTTGCGTCCCATGAGCGTTGAGATGATTCCCACGTTGGCGAGGTAGCCCGAACCGAACACGCACGCGGCCTCGGTCCCCTTCAGCGTCGCGAGCTTGGACTCCAATTCCGCGTACAGCGGGTGGTTTCCGGTCACGAGGCGCGAGGCCCCGGCGCCGACGCCGTACTTGCCGATGGCGTCGACCGCGGCTTGCTTCACCGCGGGATGGCGGCTGAGATCGAGATAGTCGTTGCAGGCGAAGGACAGCAGGCGCCGGCCGCCGCGGGTCACATGGACGCCGTCGCGCGTGGTCTCGGCGGGGGTGCGTAAGAGCGCCTTGGCCTCCAGCGCCGCCAGCTTGGCCCCGGCCACGGCATCGAGGCTATAAGTCCCTGAAAGATCGGATGAATCGGCTCTCGGCATAGGCGGCGCGGCGCTTTCATCTTGACGCATGGAAGGGGTATGGTTACCCCACGAGCGCTCACGTTCTATAGGAAAGGCACGTTTATATGTCCATCGCCGTCGAAGCCCGTCCCCGCGATGCGGCCATACCTTCCTCAATTCAAGCGCTGGCTTCGACTCATGCGCTGGGGACCGTCCGCCACGATTGGACCCGCGCCGAAGTAGCCAAGGTTTTCACCCAACCGCTGCCGGACCTGTTGTTCCAGGCCCAGACCGTGCACCGCATGTATTTCGATCCGCGCGAAGTGCAGGTGTCGACTTTGCTGTCCATCAAGACCGGCGGTTGCCCGGAAGATTGCGGCTACTGCTCCCAGAGCGTTCACAACGAGACCGGACTCAAGGCCTCGAAGCTCATGGACGTCGAGAAGGTGCTGACCGAGGCCCGCGCCGCCAAGGCGGCGGGCGCCACGCGCTTCTGTATGGGGGCAGCCTGGCGCTCGCCCAAGGATAAGGACCTGGACGCGGTCTGCGCCATGGTCGAAGGCGTGAAGGCGCTGGGTCTCGAATCCTGCGCGACCCTCGGCATGCTCACTGCCGACCAGGCGGGCCGGCTGAAAGAGGCCGGCCTCGACTACTACAACCACAACATCGACACCTCGCCGGAGTTCTACGGCAAGGTCATCACCACGCGTACTATTGATGACCGTCTGGAGACGCTCAGCCATGTGCGCGACGCGGGCATCAATGTCTGCTGCGGCGGTATTCTCGGTATGGGCGAGGAGCAGGATGACCGCGTCGGCATGATCCTGACCTTGGCCAATTTGCCCGCGCACCCCGAAAGCGTGCCGATCAACATGCTCATGAAAATCGACGGTACGCCCATGGACGGCAATGCCGCCCTCGACCCGATCGAATTCGTGCGCACCGTTGCCACGGCGCGCGTCTGCATGCCCAAGGCCATGGTGCGGCTGTCGGCGGGCCGTGAAACCATGAGCGACGAGACCCAGGCGTTGTGTTTCATCGCCGGCGCCAATTCCATCTTCTACGGCCCAAAGCTTCTTACCACGTCCAACCCGGACCAGGACCGCGACCGCGCGCTCATGGATCGCTTGGGCCTGGTGCCGATGGCCTAAGCAAGCCCATGCCCGCCTGGTTCGACGAGGGCTGGGCGCATATCTGGCTGCCCTATACCCAGATGCGGACAACGCCGCCGTCCTTGCCCGTGGCCCGCACAGAGGGGTCGCGGATCTTTCTCGACGACGGCCGGGTGCTGCTGGACGGCATCGCCTCGTGGTGGACCGCCTGCCACGGCTATAATCATCCGGTGATCCGCGCGGCCGTGAGCCGGCAGCTTGAGCTCATGCCCCACGTCATGTTCGGCGGGCTGGCCCATGAGCCGGCTCTGAAACTGGCCGCGCGCCTGGCGGCGCTGCTGCCGGGCGATCTGGACCATGTGTTCTTTTCGGACTCAGGTTCGGTGGCCGTGGAAGTGGCCTTGAAGATGGCCACGCAGTATTGGATCAACCAGGGCGAACACGGCCGGACCAAGTTCCTTGCGTTCAAGGGCGGCTATCACGGCGATACGACGGGCGCCATGTCCGTGAGTGATCCTGACGAAGGCATGCACAAGCTTTTTGCCGGGCTTCTGCCGCAGCATCACATTGTCGACCTGCCGCGCGATGAAATCACCGCCCGGGCCTTTGAACAAACTCTTGAACGCCATAGCGGCGAACTGGCCGGCATTATCGTCGAGCCGTTGGTGCAGGGAGCGGGCGGCATGCTGTTCCATGACGCCGAAGCTCTGCGCCGTTTGCGGGTGGCGGCGGATCGCTGCGGCCTGCTGTTGATCTGTGATGAAATCTTCACCGGCTTCGCCCGCACCGGAACCATGTTTGCTTGCAACGCTGCCGGTGTGGCGCCTGACATCATGCTGCTGTCAAAGGCGCTCACCGGCGGCACGCTGCCTTTGGCGGCGACGGTCGCAACCGGGAAAGTGTTCGCGACCTTCCAGAGTGAAGACCCGGCCCATGCGTTGATGCACGGCCCGACCTTCATGGCCAATCCTCTGGCCTGCGCCGCAGCCAATGCGTCGCTGGACATCTTCGCTGCTGAACCACGCCTGCCGCAGGTCAAAGCCATCGCGGGCATGTTGGCCGAAGGCCTGGCCCCCTGCCGTCGCATGGCGGGCGTGAAGGATGTGCGGGTGCGGGGCGCCATCGGCGTGGTTGAGCTGGAACGGATCAACGACCTCGTCGGACTCAAGTCACGGTTCGTCGAAGCGGGAGTGTGGGTGCGGCCGTTCGGAAATATCGTCTATCTGACGCCGGCGCTGGATATCGCCGCCGAGGATGTTGAGTTCCTGACAGGCGCCGTGTGCCGCGTCCTCAACGCGTAACGAACCCGTAGATCACATCGTAGCTCACGGTGAAGGGCGCATCGGTCGCGCGCAGAACCTTACGCAGCGCGCCTGCCGCCAGCGGTTGGGCCTCGGGCGCCGCGCGGTGGGCGCCGATCTCCCGCAGGCGCAACAGGAAGTCCCAGCCGTTGGCATAGGTGCGCTGGACGACGTTTTTCTCGACGCGGAATTTGAACCCATGGGGGACTGCTTCCTGCAGCTCCGCGACTGAAAGAAAGCGGCGGGTGGGGGCCGCGACGCCGGAGAGCGCGCAAGCCGCTTGCCATTCCTCGAAGGTGTTGGGGCCTAATGTGGCGAAAGCGAGATGGCCGGCGGGGCTCAGGAGCGCCGACAGGCGGGCGATGGCCGTAGCCGGCGCCTCGAACCACTGCAGGGCCATGCTGGAGCAGATGATGTCGAACCCCTTCGCCAGCGCCGGCGCGCAGCCGTCCATCACCAGAAACCGCGCATCGGGCAGCATGCCGGCCAAAGACCTTTCGCAGCGCGCGACCATGGGGGCGGCGATGTCGGTAACGGTCCAGGCGCCGGCGATGTGTTGCGCCAGGGCCTGGGTCAACAGTCCGGTGCCGCAGCCCACTTCCAGAATACGCGACTTCGCGCCGGCGGCCACGGCGAGGGGCAGCGCCTTGATCTTGCGGGCGAGTGTTTCGGCGATCACGCGCTGCAGTTCCGCCCCGGCTTCGTAGCTGTCGGCGGCGGAGCTGAACATGGATGTGATGGTGGTGGCGGCGTTCATGAGCGGGCTTGTACGGGAGGGCGCACCGCGGGGTCAATTGCCATTGGCGCGGAGCTATGTCACCAAACCGGCTGCGGAAACATGTATTGGCGGGAGCTGTTGATGACGCTCGGTTTTTCCGATCTTGGCGTGGAGATAAAAAATTGTGTGGCGACGGTGGAGATGCGACGGCCGCCGGACAATCACTTCGACAATGTGATGATCCACCAGCTCGCCGTGACCTATGAGGCGTTGGACGCCTGCGACGATTGCCGGGCCATCGTCCTCTGTTCGCAGGGGAAATCCTTCTGCGCCGGCGCCGATCTGAAGAATCATCCCGACACGGCGGCCGCACATGAGGGCGGCGGCGCCGTGAAACACCTTTACCGCGAAGCCTTACGCATGTTCCGGACCAGAAAGCCGGTGGTGGCGGCGGTCCACGGTCCCGCCGTGGGCGGCGGATTGGGTGTCGCGGTCTCAGCCGACTTCCGCGTCACCTGCAAGGAAGCGCGCTTCAGCGCCAATTTCAGCCGCTTGGGCCTGCATCCGGGCTTCGGCCTGTCTCACACCCTGCCGCGGCTCATCGGCGCCCAGAAGGCGGCCATGCTGTTCCTGACCGGACGGCGGATCGCCGGCGATGAGGCCTATGCCATGGGGCTCGCAGATCAATTGGTGGCGCAAAGCGAAGTGCGGGCCGCGGCCCACGCCCTGGCGACGGAGATCGCCCAGTCTGCGCCGCTGGCGGTGATGTCCATTCGTGACACCCTGCGCCGGGGTCTCGCCGAAAAGGTCGAAGCCATCACCGAGCGGGAGCTGTTCGAACAGGAATGGCTGCGCCGGACCGCCGACTTCCAGGAAGGCGTCAAAGCCTACAGCGAGAAACGCCTTCCTGATTTCAAAAACCGCTAAAGGCGCTTGGCGATTTCTTCGAGCATCACTTCCGTAGCTCCGCCACCGATGCTCTGGATGCGCGCATCGCGGACCATGCGCTCGATGGCGCTTTCGCGCACATAGCCGAAGCCGCCGTGGAATTGCTGGCAGGTGTACATGACTTCGTTCACCAGCTCGCCGCACAGCGCCTTCACCATGGACACGTCCTTGACGATCTCGCGGCCCTGGGCGTCCAGCCAGGCGGCCTTGTAGAGCAACTGGCGCGCGGCTTCGACCTTGGCGGCCAGCATGGAGATGCGCTGGCGGATCACCTGCTTGTCCCACAGCGTCGCGCCGAAGGCTTTGCGGGTACGCACATAGTCGAGGGTCATCGCGATGGCGGTCTGAGCCTCGCCCATGGCCTGGGCGCCGAGCACGATGCGCTCGTTCTGGAAGTTGCGCATGACGGCGTAGAATCCCTTGTTCTCTTCGCCGAGGATATTGGCGGCCGGGACGCGACAGTTGTCGAACACCAGCTCGGCGGTGTCCGACGACAGCCAGCCGTGCTTCTTGAGGGCGCGGCTGACGGTGAAGCCCGGCGTGCCTTTCTCGACGATGAACATGGAAATGCCCCGCGTGCCTTTGACCGAGGTGTCGGTCTTGGCGGCGACAAAATAGATGTCGGCGTGGACGCCGTTGGTGATGAACATCTTGGTGCCGTTCAGCACCCAGTGATCGCCGTCACGCTTCGCGGTCGAACGCATGCCGGCGACATCGGAGCCCGCGTCGGGCTCGGTCACGGCGACGGCGGTGATCTTCTTGCCGGCGATGATATCGGGCAGGTACTTGTCGATCTGGGCCTTGGAGCCGGCGTTGACCAGGTGCGGCGAGGCCATATCGGTATGCACCAGCACCGTGACGGCGAAACCGCCGAAGGTGCTCTTGCCCAATTCCTCGGCCAGCACGGCTGTCGCAATAGTGTCCATGGCGCTGCCGCCGTATTCCTCGGCGTAGCGCACGCCGAGGAAGCCCAGCTCGCCCATTTGCTTCAGGATCGGGCGCGGCACGAAGCCCTGCTCTTCCCAGGCGTCGGCCTTGGGCTTCACTTCCTCATCAACGAACCTCTTCACCTGTTCACGGAACAGGATGTGCTCTTCCCGGAACCAGGGCTCCTCGGCTTGACCGGTGATGGCGGGGGCGGGGGTGGACATGGTCATGGAGAGCCTCTGGTCATGTAAGTCGGTGGATGTTAGATGCGGACGTTATGCACCCTCCCAAGACACCGTCAATCGCGGATTCTTCACGTTTGCAATGCAAACGGAGGCAAGCCCCATGACCGGTCCGCTCGCGGGGCTGAAAGTCGTTGAAATGGCGGCCATCGGGCCGGTGCCGTTCTGCGGCATGGTGCTGGCCGACATGGGCGCCACGGTGGTGCGGGTCGACCGTCTGATCCCGGCGCGGCTCGGGCTGGAGGTGGAACCCCGGTTCGACTTCATGGCGCGGGGCAAGCAGTCCCTCGCGGTGGATCTCAAGCACCCCGATGGGGTGGAGATCGTGCGCCGGCTCATCGCCAGCGCCGATGTGGTGATCGAGGGGTTCCGTCCCGGCGTCATGGAGCGCCTCGGTCTCGGACCGGACACCTGTCTGAGCGCCAACTCCAAACTGGTGTTCGGGCGGTGCAGTGGGTGGGGCCAAGCGGGTCCTTGGGCCGCGGCGGCCGGCCATGACATCAATTACCTGGGCCTGAGCGGGGCGCTCGCCGCCATGGGCGAGGACGGCGCGCCGCCACCACCGCCCCTCAACCTGGTCGGTGATTTCGGCGGCGCGGCCATGCATCTGGTCTGCGGCGTCCTCGCGGCGCTGCTGCCGGCGCGCATGACCGGTAAAGGCCAGGTTGTCACCACCAGCATTGCCCAAGGGGCGGTGGCGCTCATGCCCATGATCTATGGGCTTCACGCCGCCGGCGGTTGGACCCTGACCCGCGGCGAGAACCGGCTCGACGGCGGAGCGCCCTATTATCGCTGCTACGAAACCAGCGACGCCCGTTACATGGCGGCGGCGGCCATCGAGATGAAGTTCTACGCCGAATTCCTGCGCAAGATGGAGCTGGAGGGCGCTGTGGACCCCGCGCGCCAGCACGACCGCACGACGTGGCCCGCGACCACCGCGCTTTTCGCGCGCCGCTTCCGCGAACGCACCCAGGCGGAATGGAGCACGCTGTTCGCCGGATCGGACGCCTGTGTGACGCCGGTGCTCGACATGAGCGAGGCGCCACGTCATCCGCAGCAGGTCGCAGCGGCGGCGTTTGTCGAGGTGGAGGGGTACGCACACCCTGGACCGGGCGTCGGGTTCTCCCAGGCCGCCGCAGCCACACCCGCGCCGCCGCCCGAGCTCGGCCAGGATACGGGCGAGGTCCTGCGCGGTATGGGCTATTCCAAGGATGATATCGCTAAATTTCGCGCGGCCGGTGTGGTCGCGCAAGCTTCCGCAAGAAGCTGACTCGCGTACGGCGGTTCTCTATAGTTGCGCCTCATGGCCGTACATATTGCCCCCCTCTCGCCTCTCCATCTCGCCGACGCGCTCACGGCGCTCGGCAATCTGCTGGGCAAGCGCTTGTCTACGTCGCAAGCGGTACGCGATCAGCACGGTACCGATATTTCCCATATGCCGCCGGCAGCGCCCGACGCCGTTGCGTTCGCCCAGTCCACTGCTGAAGTGGCCGAGATCGTGCGCATCTGCGCGCGCCACAGAATTCCGATTATTCCGTTCGGCACCGGCACGTCCCTCGAAGGCCACATCACCGCGCCCTTCGGCGGCCTGTCGCTGGACGTCAGCCAGATGAGCCAGGTGCTGGCGGTGCATACCGCCGACCTCGACGCCGTGGTGCAGCCCGGAGTCACCCGCAAGACGCTCAACACCTATATCCGTGACACTGGCTTGTTTTTCCCGATCGATCCCGGCGCCGACGCCTCCCTGGGCGGCATGGCGGCGACGCGGGCGTCGGGCACCAATGCGGTGCGTTACGGCACCATGCGCGAGAACGTGCTGGCGCTTGAAGTGGTCACTGCGGACGGTGCTGTGATCCGCACCGGCGGCCGGTCGCGCAAATCTGCAGCGGGCTATGACCTGACCCGTCTGTTCGTGGGCTCCGAGGGCACGCTGGGCGTGATCACTGAAGTGACGCTTCGGCTCTACGGCATCCCGGAGAAGATGGCGGCGGCGGTGTGTTCGTTCGACACCCTGGCGGGTGCGGTGGACACCGTGATCGCTACCATCCAGGCCGGCATCCCCGTGGCCCGTATCGAGTTGCTAGACGACGTGCAGATCAAGATGCTCAATGACTACGCCAAGCTCGGATATGCCGTGAAGGATACGCTGTTCATGGAATTCCACGGGACCGAGGCCGGTGTGAAGGAACAGGCAGAGATGGTGCAGGCCATCGCGGCCGACAATGGCGGCGGCAATTTCATCTGGACCACCCAGGCCGAGGAAAGAACCAAACTGTGGCAGGCGCGCCACGACGCGGTGTGGGCGAATATGCAGGCGAAACCCGGGTGGGGCATCTGGCCGACGGATGTCTGCGTGCCGATCTCGCGCCTCGCCGAAGTGGTGCTGGAGACCAAGCGCGATGTGGTCGAAGCCGATATTCTGGCGCCGGTGGTGGGCCACGTCGGCGACGGAAACTTCCACCTGACCGTGCTGATGAAACCCGATGACCCGGCCTATCTGGCCAAGGTCGAGGCGGTGAACGACCGCATGGTCAACCGCGCGCTGGCCGCCGGCGGCACCTGCACCGGCGAGCACGGCATCGGCATCGGCAAGATGAAGTATATGGACGCCGAACACGGTGGCAGCGTCGCTGCTATGCAGGCAGTGAAGCGCGCGCTCGATCCGCACAACATCATGAACCCGGGCAAGATCTTCCCGGCGCTGGGCGCGGCACTGACCAGCGCGTGATAAACACGGGAATTTCCTCCAGGGATTTACCGTATTCCGGGTTGGCGGATTTTCGGCTTCGCCGCTGCGGGAAATTACACTGCGGATGCTGCCCGCATAAAGCGGCCCGAGATTCCGGTCCTGTTCATGACCGGCTATGCCGAGACTGCGTCGGGCAGCGACTTCCTCGGCGAGGGCATGGAGATCGTCACCAAGCCCGTGCCCATGGAGGTTCTCACGGCCCGCATCCGGGCAATCCTAAAGAAGTAGCGGCCTCGATCATTGGCCCCTAAAACGCGAAACGCCCCAGGGCCGTGAGGCCGCCGGGGCGTTTCTCGTCGATCCGAAGCTTACAAGCTTAGACGGATTCCTTGAGCTCTTTCGCAGCCCGGAACGCGACCTTCTTGCTGGCCTTGATCTTGATGGCTTCGCCCGTGGCCGGGTTGCGGCCCATACGGGCGGGGCGCTTACGCACCTGCAGGATGCCAAGGCCCGCGATGCGGATCTTGTCGCCCTTCTTCAGGTGCTTGGAAATCATCGTCACGAGATCCGTGAGGACCTCCGTGGCAACTTTCTTGGACAGCTCGTGGCTATCCCCCAGCTCGGCCGCCAGATGCTTGAGCGTCACGACAGCTTGTTTGGTTCCCGGGTCCTTTGCGACCATGTCCTCGATCCTTTTTTCTCGTGGAAAATTGTAGTTCAACGGCGAGGCGAGAGAATCACAAGCAGTAGAGAGATGCAAGCATTTGTGGGCTTTCTTGCATGTGGACCGTCACAAACCCGCTTGCCCTGTGGGTAAGTCCTGTGGGTAATTTTTTGCAGCCGTATGATTCGAGGCGAACCCGCGGCGGGGGTATCCGGGCTGAAGCTCAGGCGTTCCGCGGGTTTCAGGGCTTCGGCATTTAACGGAAACTTAGCCGCCTTGGGGCAGAAGTCAGGGCAAGCTAGCCGTAAACCGGAAAGCCGTGCCTGCCTGAAAGCCCCGGGTTTACAGCCCAAATGCCTGCAGGAAAGAATCGGCCGAACGGAATTTTTCAGGAAATCGCGACCTATGAACCGTAAGGAACGCCGCGCCCAAGGGGCATCCGCCCCGCAAGCCGCACCCGCCATGTCGGCTCCGTTCGTGCAACTTTTCAACGAAGCGCTGGGGCTGCATCAGGCCGGCAAACTGCCTGAAGCGGAGGAACGCTATCGCCGCGCCTTGGCGATCAACTCCAATATTCCGCTGCTCTACAATAATTTCGGCGTCTGCCTCTACGCCCAGGGCAAGCACGACGAAGCCATCGTCATGCAGAAAAAAGCCATCGCTCTGGATCCTAAGATGGACATGTCCCACAACAACATGGGCGTGGTCCTGAATGCGCTCGGACGCCATAAAGAAGCGCTGGAAGCCTTCTCCAAGGCCATCGCGCTCGACCCGATGAATTACCAGGCCATCAACAACTTCGGTGATTCCAGCGTCAAGAGCAGCTTGTTCGAACAGGGGCTCAAAGCCCTGCACCGGTCGCTGGAGATCAAGCCCGACTATGTGGAAGCGCTGACAAACCTCGGCGCCGCACTGTGGGGCCTGGGGCGCCTCGACGAAGCCAAGGTTCACCTCCGCCGGGCCATCCAGCTCCAACCCGACGTCGCCATGGCGCATAAAAATCTCGGCATCATCTCGCTCTTGCAGGGCAATTACGCCGAGGGCTGGCGCGAATACGACTGGCGCTGGCTCGCTGATAAAATACAGCCGAAACAGCATCCCAAGCCCATCTGGACCGGCGCCGATCTGGGCGAGGGCGCGCTTCTCGCCTGGTGCGAGCAGGGCATCGGCGACGAGATTCTACACGCCAGCATGATCGGCGACTTCGCGCGTCTCGGCCGGTTCAAGCGGCTGGTGTGGGAGTGCGACTTCCGGCTGGCCACCTTGCTCGCGCGGTCCAACCCCGGCGTGGAGTTCGTGCCGCGGCCCCCCGTCATCGGCGACCCCTCCGACCCTAGGATTTTCGCGCCCGATATCGCCGCGCAGATTCCCACGGGCAGCATCGGAAATTTCGTGCGCAGCGACATTTCCAAATTCCCCAAACACAACGGCTACCTGGTGCCCGATCCGGTGCGGGTGGAAGCTTTCCGCCAGCGCCTCAAGACCAAGCCGGGCGAAAAGCTGATCGGCATGTCATGGCTCAGCAAGAACGCGGCCTTCGGGTCCAGCAAGAGCACGACCCTGGCCCAGTGGGCTGAGATCCTGCGCACGCCGGGCTGCAAGTTCGTCGACCTCCAATACGGTGACACCGAGGAAGAGCGTGCGGCGCTGACGCGGGATCTCGGCATCACCCTCGAGCACATCGATGGGCTCGATCTCAAATTCGACATGGAAGGCCTGGCGGCACTCACCAAGGCCTGTGATCTGGTGACGACTGTTTCCAACAGCGCAGCACACATGGCGGCCGCCGTTGGAACCCCGGTGTGGACCTTGATCGCGTCGGGAATCGGCAAATTCTGGTACTGGGGCTTCGATGGCGCGACCACGGTCTGGTACCCGAGCGTCACCCTGATTCGCCAGCCTGAGGGCGAGAACTGGGAGGGGTCGTTAAAAATCATCGCCGAGCGCTTGCGGGCGTTCGCTGCGTAACAGCAGAAATTAGTGCGGCGGGCGATGAAGTTGCGGCAACCGCATGGGGTTTTAAGCGTTTCTGTGAGTTGTCCCGCGGGGGTTAATTTTGGGTTAACGCGGGGCGGCTGCTAAAATAGGCCGATGGATACGTCACTTCTTGTGACGTGGGCGGGATGATGAGGGGATTGGACAGACGTACGTTGCGTCGAGCGTGTGAACCTGGTTCACGCGGCGGGCAACTTATGAGTCCGTCCAACCGCCGCGTGTTTGGGACATCGGGCTCGCCCGCTTTTGCCGGTTCTTAACTTTTATGAACCATACCCAAACCATGAACCATATGCCCGACTTGAAGATGTCTCCGCATCTCACGGCTCTGCGCTGCCTGTTTCTCGTGGCTTTACATCACGGTATCCAGTTGCGCCCGGAAGTGCTCGCCAGCGCGGACGACTCCGACTCGCTGTCCTCGGTGCTGCGCCTCATGCGCGACGTGGGCCTGTCGGGCAAGGTTCTCAAGAATCGTGTTTGGGATGATTTGACGTCGCTCGGCTCCGCCTATCCGGTGATGGCTGAGCAGAAGCGCGGCAACTGGGTCATCGTCGCCAGCACGCTCACGATCGCCGACGGCCGCCTGATGGCGGCGGTGCTCGATCCGCTGACCGAGGCCACCGGCGTTGCGCTCGTTCCGCAGGAGGATTTCATCGAGAACTGGACCGGCCGTCTGGTCCTCGCCAAGCGCAAGTACAAGATCACCGACGAAAAGCAGCCGTTCGGGCTCATGTGGTTTATGCCCGAGATCCTGCGCAACGGCCGCTATTTCCGCGACATCGGCATTGCCGCGATCATGTCGAGCCTGATCGGCTTCGCGCCGCCGCTGTTCTTCCAGATCATCATCGACAAGGTCATTCCGCACCACAGCTACCAGACCTTGACCGCGATCGTGGTGGCATTCTTCGTCACCCTGTTCTTCGACAGCATCTTCAGCTTCACGCGTCAGTATCTGATGCTGTTCGCCACCAACAAGATCGATGCGCGCCTGGCGTCGCGCACCTTCGCGCACCTCCTGCGCCTGCCGCTGCAATTCTTCGAGACCACGACCGCCGGCGTGCTGATGCGCCACATCCAGCAGACCGAAACCGTGCGCGGCTTCCTCACCGGCCGTTTGTTCCAGACCCTGCTCGACGTCGCCACTATGCCCATCCTGATCGTGGGCCTGTGCCTCTACAGCGGCGTGCTCACCGGTGTGGTGCTGGCGTTCAGCGCTGTGATCGCAGGTTTCATCGGGGTCATGGTGCCGACTTTTCGGCGTTATCTCTCGGCGCTGTATCAGGCCGAAGGCCAACGCCAGTCCGACCTGGTTGAGACCATCCATGGCATCCGCGCGGTCAAATCGCTCGCGCTCGAGCAGTTCCGCATCAATTCCTGGGACCAGAAAGTCGCCAATTCCATCCGCCGCCGCGCCACCGTCGGCTACTTCAGCACCGTGGCGGTGGTTCTGACCCAGGCCATTCAGAATTCCATGCAAATGGCGATCCTGGGCGTCGGCGCCATGATGGTGTTCGACGGTAACCTGTCCATGGGCGCGCTGGTGGCCTTCAACATGCTCGCCGGGCGCGTCACGGGCCCCTTGGTGCAGATCGTCGGCTTGATCAACGAATACCAGCAGGTCGCCGTGTCGGTGAGAATGCTGGGCAAGGTCATGGACCATCCGCCGGAACGCGATCCCAACCAGCACGGCATCCGCCCGGTGATCACGGGTTCCATGGAGTTCGACGAGGTCAATTTCAAATACGAAGGCTCTTCGGCGCCGGCGCTCGACCGCATCTCGTTCAAGGTCGAGGAAGGGCAAATGATCGGCATCGTGGGCCGGTCGGGCTCGGGCAAGACCACGGTCACTCGCCTGATCCAGGGCATCCACTCCGCCCAGTCGGGCCTGATCCGCCTGAACGGCACCGACGTCCGCCATATGGACCTGACTCACCTGCGCCGCTCCATCGGTGTGGTGTTGCAGGACAATATTCTTTTCCGCGGCACCATCCGCGACAACATCGCGGCGGGTAAACCGGACGCGACGCTGGATGAAGTGATGGAATGCGCGCGCCTTGCCGGCGCGGATGAATTCATCGACCGCCTGCCGCTGTCCTACGAGACCCTGGTCGAGGAAAGCGCCACCAACTTCTCCGGCGGCCAGAAGCAGCGCATCGCCATCGCCCGCGCCCTCATGCTGCGTCCGCGCCTTCTGCTGTTCGATGAGGCCACCAGCGCGCTTGATCCGGATTCCGAGGCCATCATCCAGAAGAATCTCGCTGAAATCGCCCGTGGCCGCACCATGGTCATTATTTCGCACCGGCTGTCGTCGCTGGTGAAATCCGACGCGATCCTCGTCATGGAGCGCGGCAAGGCGATCGCGTTTGGTCCGCATGCCGAGTTGATGGAAACCTGCGATATCTACCGCCATCTGTGGCAGCAGCAGACCGGCCATATCACCGAGGCCGTGTCATGATGAAACTGCTCTCGCCCGAGCGGATCAAGAAACGCGCCGCGGACTTGCGCCGGCGCACGATGGATTCGTCCCAGTGGCTGATGTCGTTCTCGCAAAGCGGTCCCCAGATCCTCGAGGACGCGATCGATTACCAAGACCCGATCGATGAAATTTGCGCCGAGCGTCCGCACCGGTTCATGCGCGGCATGCACCAGATCATCATCGCCATGTTCCTGTTCACGATTTTGGTGATGTCCCTGGTGAAGGTCGACAAGGTTGTAGTGGGCGCCGGGCGCATCACCACCGCCACACCGTCGATCATGCTGCAGCCCCTCGACCGCGGCATTATCCGCGAGCTCAAGGTCAGGTCCGGCGAAACCGTGACCAAGGGCCAATTGCTCGCAACCCTTGATCCAACCTTCGCCCGCGCCGACCTCGCGTCGCTCTCCACGCAGCAACGCCTGCTGGTGGCCCAAATCATGCGCCTTGAAGCCGAAATCGACGGCAAGCCGTTCGTGGCCTCGGCCGCCGCGACCCCGGAAGAAAAGTTGCAGCAGACCCTGTTCGACCAGCGCGCCACACAATATGAGGCCCAGCTCAGGGCCTATGACGAAGGCTTGAATCAGCGTCGCGCCAATATCCGCACGACCGAGATCGACAAGGCTTCCCAGGCGCAGCAGCTCGATCTCGCCAAGCAGGTCGAGTTCATGCGCAGCTCGATGCTGGAAAAGCAGGTCGGCTCCAAACTCAATTTCGTCGAGGCCCAGGCCGCGCGCGTGCGCATCGAGCAGGCCTATCACGACGCAGAGAACCGCATCGTCGAGCTGCAACACGACCTGCAGTCAAAGCAGGCGGAACGTGTGGCCTTCATCAACGACTGGCGCGGCCGCACTCTGGAAAACCTGGTAACCGCCCGGAACGAGGCCGCCAAGATCGGCGACGGCATCTCCAAGGCCTCGCTGGTCAACGACCTGGTCGTGATCACCTCACCGGTCGACGGCGTGGTGCTGGATGTAGCCAAGCGCTCGGTCGGCTCGATCGTGAGCCCCGGCGAACCCCTGATCACCATCGTAGAAGCCGACGCCAAGCTCATCGCCGACGCCATGATCAATTCCAGCGACATCGGCTATGCCCATGTGGGCGACGACGTCGTGGTCAAAGTCGATGCCTTCCCCTACCAGGTCCACGGCATGCTGAAGGGCAAGCTCTTGTCCATCGGCGAGGAGTCGTTCTCCGCGGGCGGGCCCGAGGGTGTGCTGACCAAATCCACCGCCGACGCCAGCGGGGCCTTCCACCGCGGCCTCGTAGAGCTGACTGAAACCCGTCTCGAAAGCATGCCGAAGGGCTCGAAGCTGATCCCCGGCATGACCATGAGCGCCGAGATCAAGGTCGGCTCCCGCAGCGTACTCGGCTACTTCCTCAATCCCATCACCCGCGGCCTGTCGGAGAGCATCCGTGAGCCGTAAGGGGAACCCCACTCAGGCGCAGACTCGGGCAGGCGTCCCGATGGACTCGCTGCAGGACAGCGCCAAAAAGGCGGGCCCCGGCCCAGCCAAACCGGCAGTAGCGTGGCTGAATCCCGCAGCGGCTCCGCTCTCAATAGGTGCGCAGGTTTCGCGCACCGACATACAAGATGTTGAAATTTCGAGGATTTGTTCCGGCCTTATCGCGGAGAGAGAGCATGCGCCGAAAAGTCTCGCAACTTTTGCTTGCCGCCCCGGGGTCGATCGGATACAACCCGCAGCTAGTGGCAAATGGGGCGAAGTCCCCGTTTTCGATATCTCTAGAATTGAGATGACAATGCTTAACGATGTCACGCCCCCCGCCTTGAAGCGGAAATCCGCCCCCGCGCCACAGGCGCCCGCGCGGCGCACAGCATCAGAAAACAGCGATTTTTCCGCGTTCCGCGCGGCTGAAGTCGTGCGTCAAATCAGTTCATCACCGGCAGAAGCCAACAAAAACGCCCTCGTTAGGAGTGCAACGCGATGCCTTTAACCGTCACACAAGTCCAGAGCTACCCGACCACACAGGTCGCCGGGTTCTCCACGACACAGGTCGCAGGCTTCACAGCCACTGAGTTGGGGTATTTCACCACCACACAGTTCGGCGCGTTCACCACGACGCAGATTGCAACGCTCACCTCGACGCAGGTCGCAGGGTTCGGCACCGCGGATTGGGGGGTCATCTCCACCCAGCAGATCGGCGCCCTGACGGGCACCCAGCTCCAGCAGCTCAGCACGGCGCAAGTCAACGCCATCAACACCACCGCGGTCACCGCGATCTCCACGACGGCGATCGGCGGCTTGACCACGACGCAGGTCAAGGGCCTGTCCACCACTGTCGTCACGGCGCTGACCACGACCCAGGTCAGCTCGATGACCACGACGCAAATCCTTCAGTGGAATGCGACGCAGCTCAATGCGCTCGACACCACCGACATCGCCACCCTCACGACAGTGCAGATCTCGAGCCTGTCGGTTACGCAGGTCGTCGGCCTCGACACCACGTCGTTCCTCGCGATCACGACCACCCAGGTCGGCGTGCTCACGACCACCCAGGTCAAGGCGCTGTCGACGACGGCCTTCGCCGCGATCAGCACCACCCAGGTCGGCGCCCTCACGACCGCGCAGATCGGCGTGCTGGTTGATACCCAGATCGAAGCGCTCACCACCACTTCCCTTGCCGCGATCAGCACCACCCAGATCGGTGCGTTGACCAAGACCCAGATCGGCTTCCTGTCGACCACGGCTGCCACCGCGCTGACCACGCAGCAGGTCAACGCCATGTCGACGACCCAGATCCAGGGCTTCTCGACCGCGCAATTGAATGCGTTCACCACCACTTCGGTGGCCTCGTTGAACACGCTCCAGGTCGGCAACCTGACCACGACTCAGGTCAAGGGCCTGTCCACGACCTTCATCACCGCCCTCGGCTCGATCCAGGTCAGCGTTCTGTCCACCACCCAGCTCGGCCAGTTCTCGACCACCCAGCTCAATGCGCTGGACACCATCGACATTGCCTCCATCGGAACGGTGCAGATTCAGGGCCTCACGGGCACCCAGCTCGCCGGCCTCGACACCACCAGGCTGGTGGCTTTCAGCAGCACCCAGATCGGCGTGCTGACCACCACCCAGATCAAGGGCCTGTCCACCACCAACATCACCAACCTGACCACCACGCAGGTCAGCGCCCTGTCGACCACGCAGATCGGCGTGCTGGGTGACACCCAGCTTGACTCCCTGACCACAACGGCGCTGGCGGCGATCACCACCACGCAGATCGGCGCCTTGACCAAGACCCAGATCGGCTTCCTGTCGACCACGGCTGCCACCGCGCTGACCACGCAGCAGGTCAACGCCATGTCGACCACCCAGATCCAGGGCTTCTCGACCGCGCAATTGAACGCGTTCACCACCACTTCGGTCGCCTCGCTGAATACGCTTCAGGTCGGCAACCTGACCACGACCCAGGTCAAGGGCCTGTCCACGACCTTTGTCACCGCGCTCGGCTCTATCCAGGTCAGCGTGCTGACCACCACCCAGCTCGGCCAATTCAACGCGACCCAGCTCAACGCGCTGGACACCATCGACATCGCCAGCCTCACGACCGTGCAGGTCACGGGCCTGACGGTCACCCAGCTCAGCGGCCTCGACTCCACCTCGATGATCGCTTTCACCAGCACCCAGATCGGCGTGCTGACCACGACCCAGATCAAGTCGCTGTCGACCACTGCGATGACCAACCTGACCACCACGCAGGTCAGCGCTCTGTCGACCACGCAGATCGGCGTGCTGGGCGATACCCAGCTCGACAACCTGGGCACCACCGCCCTGGCGGCGATCACCACCACCCAGATCGGTGCATTGACCAAGACCCAGATCGGCTTCCTGTCGACCACGGCTGCCACCGCGCTGACCACGCAGCAGGTCAACGCCATGTCGACCACCCAGATCCAGGGCTTCTCGACCTCGCAGCTGAACGCGTTCACCACCACTTCGGTGGCCTCGTTGAACACGCTTCAGGTCGGCAACCTGACCACGACTCAGGTCAAGGGGCTGTCCACAACCTTCATCACCGCGCTCGGCTCGATCCAGGTGAGCGTGCTGTCCACCACCCAGCTCGGCCAGTTCAGCGTCACCCAGCTCAATGCGCTGGACACCATCGATATCGCCTCCATCGGGACGGTGCAGATCCAGGGTCTCGCGGTCACCCAGCTCGCCGGCCTCGACACCACCAGGCTGGTGGCCTTCACCAGCACCCAGATCGGCGTGCTGACCACGACCCAGATCAAGGGCCTGTCCACCACCAACATCAGAAACCTGTCCACGACCCAGGTGAGCGCGCTGTCGACCACCCAGATCGGCGTGCTGACCGACGCGCAGCTCGATAACATCACCACCACGGCGCTGGCGGCGATCACCACTACGCAGATCGGCGCCTTGACCAAGACCCAGATCGGCTTCCTGTCGACCACGGCTGCGACTGCGCTGACGACGCAGCAGGTCAACGCCATGTCGACCACCCAGATCCAGGGCTTCTCGACCGCGCAGTTGAACGCGATGACAACCACGTCCATCGCCTCGCTGAACACCATCCAGGTGGGCAACCTGACCACGACCCAGGTCAAGGGCCTGTCCACGACCGCGATCACGGCCCTCGGCTCGATCCAGGTGAGCGTGCTGACCTCCACCCAGCTCGCCGAGTTCAACACCACCCAGCTCAACGCGCTGGACACGATCGACATCGCGTCGATCGCTACCACGCAGGTTCAGGGCCTCACCGGCACACAGCTCAGCGGCCTCAGCACCACCAAGTTCCAGGCCCTGACCACGACCCAGATCAACGTCCTGACTGCGACGCAGATCAAGGGCTTCACCGTCACCGGCATGGGCACCTTGTCCACGACGCAGGTGGGCGCCCTGTCCACCACCCAGATCGGGTTGTTTGCGGGCACGCAGCTCGGCGGACTCTCGACCACCAGCTTCGCCTCGCTGTCGACCACCCAGATCACTGGCTTCACCACGACCCAGCTCAAGGGCCTGTCGACCACCGCCATGACGGCGTTCTCGACGATCCAGATGGCGACCCTCTCGACCACGCAGATCACCTCGCTGCTCGTCACCCAGCTGAATGCGCTGTCGACCAACGTCATCACCTCGCTGACCACGACCCAGATCTCGGGCCTGATCACGACCCAGGTGAAGGGCCTCTCGACCACCGTGATGGGCGCGCTGAACACCATCCAGGTCGGCGCGCTGACCACGACCCAGATCGCTGTCTTCGCCACCACACAGCTCAATGCCCTGACGACCCTGGCCGTGGCCTCGCTCGCGACCACCACCGTCTCGGGATTGACCGTTACCCAGATGACGGGACTCTCGACCACCTTCGTCTCGGTGATGACGACCACCCAGATCGGCGTCCTGACCACATCGCAAGTCAAAGCGCTCAGCACCGCCGACCTGCGCGCACTCTCCACCACGCAGGTGGGCGCGCTGACCACGGTGCAGATCGGCAACCTCACGACCACGCAGCTCAACGCGCTGACCACCACCGCGTTCGCCAACCTCTCGAGCACCCAGGTCGGCGGGTTCACCACCACCCAGCTCAAGGGCCTTTCGACAACGTCGGTGAGTGCCCTGAACACCATCCAGGTGGGCACGCTGACGACCACCCAGATCACCGCTCTGGGGACCACCCAGCTCAACGCGCTGTCCACCACCACGACGGCCAGCCTGTCGACTCTGCAGGTGGGTAACCTGACGACCACGCAGGTGAAGGGCCTCTCCACGACCTTCATCACGGCGCTGGGTTCGATCCAGGTGAGCGTGCTGACGACCACCCAGCTCGCCCAACTGAGCACTACGCAGCTCAACGCGCTGGATACCGTCGACATCGCCTCGATCGGCACGGTCCAGGTGGCGTCTCTGTCGGCCACGCAGATCAAGGGCTTCAACACCACGAAGCTGCAGGCCTTCACCTCGACCCAGATCAGCGTGCTGACGGCCACCCAGATTGCGGGCTTCTCGACCACAAACATGGGCGACCTGACGACCACGCAGGTCGGCGGTCTCACCACCACCCAGATCGGGTTGCTCACGTCGGTCCAGTTGAACGCCCTCGATACGGTCGACATCGCGAAGTTCTCGACGACCCAGATCGGCGGTCTCAAGGCTACCCAACTCACCGGGTTGACCACGACCTTCGTTTCGACCCTCACGACCCAGCAGGTTGGCGCCTTGACCACGACCCAGATCGTGGGCTTGACCTTCACCCAGTTGAACTCGCTGACCACGTCGGGCATCGCGTCGCTCGGTACGGTGCAGGTAGCCGGCCTCTCGACCACGCAGGTCAAGGGCCTCTCGACCACCGCGGTCACGGCCTTCACCACGACCCAGGTGGGGGCGCTGACCACCACGCTGCTCGCCGTGTTGACCGCTCCGCAGATCGGCGCGCTCACGACCTCGGATATCGCATCTCTGTCGACGACGCAGATCGGCGGCTTCGCGGCTTCGCAGATCGGCGCCCTGACGACGACCCAGGTGGTGATGTTCAGCTCGGTCAAGATCGGGTCGTTGAGCACCACACAGATCAAGGGTATCGAAACCACGGATATCGCGGTCTTTACCTCGATCCAGATCAGCGGTCTGACCACGACCCAGCTTGGCGCCTTGAACGCCAACCAGACCGCGGCGTTCACCACCACCCAGATCGGGTACATGAGCACCACGCAGTTCGCGGCGCTGATGTAACAGCTCTAAACCGGGCTCGGCCCCTAGGGCCGGGTCCGGGTTTTAGACATCCTTTACCAAAAGGGGCCAACCTGCGCAGGTTGGCCCCTTTTTCTTTGCCAGGGTTGAGGATGATCGCTGAATTACTGACAAATGCGCTGCAGCGCTCTCATGAGCGCACGCTCACCGTTATGGAACTGCTCAATATTGCCGGCCAGCTTCAGGCCGCCGGCGAGCCCTCAGCAGTGGCCATGCTTTACCAGGCCTGGATCGAGCACAACGGCGACAACCCGGTGCTCTATGCGGTTCACTTCAACCACGCGGTCGTGCTTAGCAATGCCGGCAATCTCGACGGCGCCAAACACGCCCTGACTGAAGCTATCCGGCTCAATCCGGACTTCTATCCGGCGTACATCAATTTCGGGCACGTTCTTGAGCGCCAGGGCCTCAACGGCGACGGCGTCAGCCAGTGGTACACGGTGTCCAACCGCCTCGGCGTCATCAACGGTGAGAACGTCGGCTACAAACAGGCGGCGTTGAAGCAGATCGGCCGCCTTCTGGAGAAGTCGAATTTCGATGCCCACGCCGAGGACGCTCTCAGGATCAGCCTCGAGATCAATCCCAACCAGTCCGACGTCATCCAGCATTGGGTAAGTCTGCGCCAGCGTCAGTGCGAGTGGCCGGTGATCAAGCCTTGGGCCAACGTCACGCGCAAACAGCTTCTCGACGGCATTTCGACGCTTTCGCTGGACGCCTATACGGACGATCCGCTGTTTCAGCTTGCCAATGCTTATGTTTACGCCCGGGACGACGTCGGTCAACCTAAGGCCTCATTCCATGCCGGTCATGCCGGTGTGATCGCGCGCGCTGACCCTGTGCGCCGCAAGATCGGCTATGTCTCCTCGGACTTGCGAGAACATGCTGTCGGGTTCCTGACCACCGAGATCTATGGCCTTCACGACCGCAGCAAAGTTGAGGTGTTCGTCTACTATTGCGGTATCGCGTCCAAGGATGCGATCCACCTGAAGATCAAAGAAAGCTGCGATCACTGGGTCGATATCACCGGCATGGGCGACGAAGCCGCGGCCGAGAAAATCGCTGCCGACGGCATCGAGATCCTCATCGACCTCAACGGCTACACCAACGGCGCCCGCTCCAAGGTCTTCGCCATGCGGCCGGCGCCGATCAACGTAAATTGGCTGGGGTATCCCGGAACGCTCGGCAGCCCCTATCACCACTACATCATCGCCGACGACTTCATCATCCCGCCGGAGAGTGAGCTGTACTACTCGGAAAAGGTCGTACGCATCCCGTGCTACCAACCCAATGATCGCGGCCGCGAAGTGGCCCCCCAGCCGCCGCGGCGCCAGGACCATGGGTTGCCCGAAGACGGCGTGATTTTCTGCTGCTTTAACGGTGTCCATAAGATCACCACGTTCACCTGGAGCCGGTGGATGGCGATCCTCAATCAGGTGCCGGGATCGGTACTTTGGCTGCTGGAGGGTATCGACACCACCAATGCACGACTTAAGGAACTGGCGAAGGCCGCAGGGGTCGATCCCGCGCGCATCATTTTCGCCGGAAAACGCGCCAATCCGGTTCACCTTGCACGCTACCCGCTGGCCGACCTGTTCCTCGATACGACGCCTTACGGCGCCCATACCACTTGCTCCGATGCCCTCTGGATGGGCGTGCCGGTGCTGACCCTCGCCGGGCGCGGCTTTGCCTCGCGGGTTTGCGGCAGCCTGATCACGTCGGCGGGGATTGGCGAACTGGTGTGCACGACTCCCGAGGAATATGTGGCGCGCGCGGTCGAGCTGGGATTGAACAAAGCCAAGCGCGATGCCTTGCGGGCGCGGCTTGTGGCTGGCCGCGATACCTGCGTGCTGTTCGATACGCCGCTGCTGGTCGCGAGCCTGGAGAAAGTCTATGCCCAGATGTGGGATGAGTACGTCCAAGGCAAAATGCCTCGCCCCGACCTCGCCAACCTGGACGCCTACAACGACATCGGGATCGAATTGGATCAGGACAACGTCGAACTCCTGGCGGTTCCGGACTACCTCGATCGCTACCGCGACGCCCTCGCGAAAAAAGATGAATTCGGCTACCTGCGCGCAGACTCCCGCTTGTGGGCCGGCGGCAGCGACACAGTGAAAGTCTGAGGCACATACGATGACCGACGCCCCGCTCAGTGACCCGGCCTACGACTTCACCAACGACTGGTTCGACCAGAACATTCCGGTCTGGGACGCGCTGCTGCCGCGCTTCGAGCCGAAGCGCGTCCTTGAAATCGGCTCCTATGAGGGGCGCTCGGCCTGCTATCTGATCGAGAAATTCGGCGGCAACGAATCGCTGGAGATCCACTGCGTCGACACCTGGGAAGGCGGGATCGAGCACGACAAGGGCGCCATGTCGGAGGTGGAAAGCCGGTTCGATAAGAACGTCCAGCTCGCCCTTCAGAAAAAGAGTAACCCGGGCGTCGTCGTCAAAAAGCACAAGAAGCTCTCGTACATGGCGCTGGCGGAGCTGATCACCGTGGAGCGGGCTGCCACCTTCGATGTCCTCTATGTGGACGGCTCCCACCAGGCGCCCCATGTGCTGTCCGACGCCGTCATGGGCTTCCACCTTGTGCGCGCGGGCGGCTTGATGATTTTCGACGACTACATCTGGAGCATGGAGGAGATGGGCAAACAGGACGTCCTGAACATGCCGAAAGCCGCCATTGATGCCTTTGTTAACTCCTTCACGCGTAAGGTCGTGGTGGTTCGCGGGGCGCCGGTCTACCAGCTCTATGTCACCAAAACCGAAGCCTGAGCATTTTACCCGCAGATCGGGAAAATATCGTTATTTTCCAGAATCTTATGTGCAACCCCCGGTCTTGCCCGGGCGTTGGGTATGGGCTAAACTTTTACGTGTGAACGCGCCCGAAATGGCGCCTTCGGGTTCTCCAGAACGGGGACGGGGTATGTCTAGGCTTCCTCATAGCGCCGGCGCGGCGAAAGCTTCCTTAATCAGGAAGCCGTACGGGATGCCGTCATGCCGTTAAACATCACCCAGATTCAGGCGCTCTCGACCGCCCAGATTGCCGGCCTGACGACGACGCAGCTCGATGGCTTCGGCGCCACGGCGCTCGCCGCCCTGACCGTCACCCAGTTCAGCGCCTTGTCCGGGGCGCAGCTTGATTCGCTGGTCACGACCCAGCTACAGGCCTTCTCGACCACCGATATCGCCTCGCTTACTGCGGGGCAGCTCGCAGGGTTCTCATCGATCACCCTTGGCGGCCTCAGCGTCTCCCAGGTCGCGGCCATCAGCACCACCAATGTCAATCTCCTGTCCGCTGGCAAGCTGAGCGGCCTGTCGGCGGCGCAGGTCAATGCGCTCAGCACCATCACCTTCGCTTCGTTCGCGACCGACCAGCCGCTGAATATTTCCGCGACTCAGCTCAACGGTCTGACCGTCGCCAATATTGCCGCCATCACAACGACCCAGCTCACCGGCCTCACGGCGGCCGCCCTGAGCGGGATGTCGACCACCAATTTCGGCGCGCTGCTGGATACGCAGTTCGCCGCGATGACCACGACGCAGATCAAGGGGCTCTCCACCACCGATCTCGCGACCTTGACCGTCGCTCAGTTCGCGGGCTTCCTGCCGACGCAGGTCGCTGCCCTTTCGACCAATCTGCTCAGCTCCCTGAGTTCCTCCGATATCGCCGCCATCACCATCGACCAGCTTGCGGGGTTGACGTCATCTCAGATCAAGGCGCTGACCACCACCACCCAGGTCACCGCGCTCACCAGCACGTCCATCGCGCTCCTGACAAACACCCAAATCGACGGCCTGACGACGACCCAGCTCGCCGCTCTCGATACGACAGCCATGAGCGGCTTCTCGTCCGAGCAACTGGCCAGCATGACCGTGAGTCAGATTGCGTCCTTGACCACCACGGCCCTCTCCAGCCTGACCGAATATCAGTTTGCGGGACTTGCCTCGACGCACATCACGGCCCTGAGCACCTCCCAGATCAACGTGGTCACCACCACGGTGCTGGGGACACTGAGCGCCGCGCAGCTCAAGGGCCTCACGACCTACCAAATAGCCAACCTGACCACCACGACCTTCGGCGGCCTGACATCGACAGAATTGGGCCAGCTCGGCACGTCTCAGATCAAGGCGATCAGCGCGACGGATTTCGCCGATATCAGCGCCGACCAGCTCTCGGGTCTGACGCGCACCCAGTTTGGATCATTGACCACCACCCAGATCGGCGTGCTCACCACCACCAGCCTTGCCTTGCTCACCGGCGAACAGCTCGGCGGCCTGTCGACCTCGCAGTTGAATGCGTTCAGCACCACCAATCTGGCGGCGCTGACGCCCGATCAGATCGCGGCCCTCACGGTCACGCAGCTCAAGGGCCTTACGACCACCAACGTCAGCTCGCTCACCAGCACCCAGGTCGAAGCCCTCACGCTGCTGCAGGTGAAGGGCCTGACCACCACCGACATCAAGCATCTGACCACGGACCAGATCACCGGCCTCACCACCAGCCAGATCAGGGTGCTGGCCACCACCCAATTGAAGCTTCTGACCACCGCGCAGCTCGGCACGCTAAGCGATACCCAGGTGCTGGGCTTCTCCTCGAAGCAACTGGCGCAACTGACCTCGACGCAGCTCAATGCCCTGCAGACGACCGCGGTGGCGGTGCTGACCGAGAGCCAGATCGACGGCCTGACCTCGACCCAGTTCACCTATCTCACCAATGATTTCCTGGCGGCGTTGACCACGACGCAGCTGTCGAGCCTGACGTCGACCCAGTCCAAGGGCCTGACCATCACCGAGATCAACGCTCTGACCACGACGCAGCTTGAATCTCTGACCGCGTCGCAGCCGAGCCGCTTGACGGTCACGCAGATCAACGGCCTTTCGACCACGAATATCGCCTTCATCCCGACCACCCAGCTCAACGCATTGACGCCCGAGACGCTGGGCGGCATGACCTTGGCAGCGCAGCAGGCATTAACAACGACCCAGATTTCGTCGCTGTCGACGACGCAGATGGCCTATATCAGCACCACCAATATCGCCGGTCTGACGTCGGTGCAGTTTGGGGCGTTAACGCCCACCGAACTCAGCGGGCTGACCACGATTCAAGTGGGGTCGCTTTCAACAACCGCCCTTGTGGCGCTTTCCAGCGTCCAGCTCTCCGGACTGACGGCGACTCAGGTGTCGTCGCTGACGAGCACCCAAGTCAGCGCGCTCACGACCACCATCATCGCCGACTTCTCCATCACCCAGATCAAGGGCCTCTCGACCGAAGCCATCGGGGCGTTCACGGTCACGCAGATCCCGGGTTTCGAGTCCACGGACCTCAGAGTGCTGAATTCAACCCAGGTGGCGGCCTTCACCAGCCAGCAGATTGCGGCTATGACCTTCACTCAGTTCAGCGCGATTCTGTAGGGCTAAGCCCGTACGATTCCGAGCGGTTCGTATTTCAGCGTCGGGAACACGGCCTTGGGCGATTTCTCGCCGCGGCGTTTCACCAGCACTTCCTGCAGCACCTGGCGGTAATCGGTGGTGACCGCGAGGTCGCCGGCGTGCAGGTCACCGGGCTTCAGGCCTGGCCATTTGCCATAGATCTTGCCGCCGTTGACGCTGCCGCCCAGGGCGAGCATCACCGACGCAGAGCCATGGTCGGTGCCGCCGTTGGCGTTTTCCTCTACCCGCCGGCCGAATTCGGTCATGACCACGACGGTCAAACGATGCTGGTGATCCTTGAGATCGCGCCAGAAGGCGGAGAGGCCCTGGGACAACTCCAAGGCCAGCGGATTGATGCCCTGCGTCAGGCGCACATGCTGGTCCCAACCGCCGAAATCGACGGTGGCGACCTTCAGCCCCACGTCGGCCTTGATCAACTTGGCCACCGAGCGCAGCGGCGTGGACAGGGCGCCGGTGGTATAGCCCGCCGCATCCCCATCATTGGGCGCCAAAGTCGCGACGCGGGTTTTCACGGCTTGGAGTGTGGCCAGGGTCGACCGACCCGAGGCGATGACGGGACCCGGTCCGGTGTTCATGGCTTCGATCACCGCGCGGCTCTGGTCGCCGCCCAACACCGTGAACAGCGCCAGCACATTGGGCACCGCCACCGCGCCGGGATAGCCCTGCAGGGCGATGTTGACCTCGGCGCCGGCGGTGATGGCGGTCAGCGGCGCCGGTCCATTTTTTCGCGCGTTCATGTGCCGTCCGAGCCAGCCGCCGGCGACCGGGCGCTCACCATCGGCGATGGCCCGCTCCATCATGTCCTGGCTAACAAAGTGGCTGCGGCTTTCGGTATGCAGGCCCGCCGCATGCACCACCGCCAGGCTCTGCGCGTCGTACAGCGCCTTTAGTTCCTTGAAGTTGGGATGCATGAAGAACGGCGTGCCGTCGAGGCTGCCGATGGGCAGGGCATCCTTGGCCGAAACTGCGATGGTGGGGCGCAGGTCGTGGTAGATGCCGTCGTCGGCCGGTGGAATCAGGGTCAGGCCGCAGGCGCCGAAGCGCAGGAATACGACAACCAGAATATCCTCGGCCGCGCCCGGCGCGGCTCCGAAGGCCGTGCTGACATGCGCGCCAGTCATGCCGCCGGCGAGGCCGGCGGTGGTCGCGGAATTGAGGAACGTGCGGCGGGTGATCATTTGGGCAATCCTACCGCATGCCGAATTCGGGGGCGGCGGCGATCAGCGCCGACAGGCGGCGCATGCCGGCTTCGGCCTTCTGTGCATCGCGCCCCGCAAGTGCGGCGACCGCGCCTGTGGGTGCGCCTGCGTCGGCCACCAGCGCGTCCATGGCGGCCGGACGCAAGCTGTAGCCCACCATGCGGTTGACCCAATGCTCCACCAGGCCTGCGGGCGACGCGCGAAGCTCCTCGGGCGTTTGGGCGGCGAGGCTGGTGCGGAAGGAGTCCTGTTCCAGCAGGACGGTGATGAAGTTCCAGCTATAGAGGTTGACCATTCCCGACAGCCACTGGGAATCCACATCCGGGCGGCCCTCAGGCGTAGGCCAGGCGTAGATGCCGTCACCGAGGGGTGCGAGCGCGATATCCGCCTTGGGGAAGGCGCTGAGCAGCACGTCGGCGGTGCGCACATAGGCGATCACCCGCTCGTAGGGGCGGCGCAGCTTCGTCCCCGGCCGGCCGATTTCGTCACCGTCCATGAGCATGGCCGCGAGCACACGGCGGATCTGGTCGGGCTGGTCGCGCCCCGCCAGCCACGCGCGCTTGCCCCGGGCGATGACCGAGGACGGGGGCCCATCGCCGTACATGCGCCGGGCGATCTTGGTGCAGACGAAGTCGGCGGTGGCCGGATGATCGGCGATGATCTTGAGTACGGCCTTGCCCTGGTCGAGGCCTTTGAAAGCGGCGAGGTCCACGCCCAGGAACACGCCGGCGGTGTCATTGTGCTGGACAGGATTGAAGACGAATTTGCCGGTGAAGGGCAGTGGGCCATCGGGACCCGTCTGGCCCTGTTCGAGGGTCCAGCCTGACAGCGCGCGCGAGGCCTGGATGATGTCCTGGTCGGTAAAGCCCGGCGCGATGTCGCCCGGCTTTCTCGCTTTGGCGCCGGGTTTACCCACGCCGGCGTAGGCTGGGCCGCCGAGCGTATGCAGTTCGAGGATCTCGCGGGCGTAATTTTCGTTGGGATGAGCGGCAGTGCTTGAGGCGTTGTCGAGGTAGCGCAGCATGGACGCGCTGGTGGCAACGGCGGTCAGAAGGTCGTGGAAATTGCCGAAGGCCCGCGGACGGATGACGCCCAGGTCGTATACCGGCAATGCCGCCGTCGCGTAGAAATCCGCCTGGCGGCCGATGTTGAAGTGGTTGTTCCAGAAATCGACCATGAACTCGCGCAGCTGGTAGGTGGAGCGGCTATTGCGGATCCAGGTGGCGGCGTTGAGCTCCTTGCCGATGCGGTCGTATTCGTCGGCGGCCACGGCGGTCTCGATCTTGCGCGGCACCTCCCATAGTTGGGCTACGTCCTGCTTCAAGTAGGTCATGGCCCGGAACTGGTTCACCGGCGGCCAGCCAGGTATGCCCTTGGCCGGGGCAAGGCCGTTGTACTTGATGAACATCATCTGGGAGTCGAGGAAGGACGCGAGCTCCGGGTCGTCGCCCGGGGGTGGGCGTAACTGGTTTTCGACCCAGGCCTTCCAGCCCATCTGTTTCAAGCGGTCCACATCCGACAACCGCGCGCCGAAGGTCACGCGGTTCAGGGCGATCCGTTCAAACGTTGGGGCCGTGGGCAGCGCCATCGACTAGAATCCGTAATCTTAAAATCCGTAGCGCGCGGACATCCAAACCAAGTGGGCATTATAGCGCGGCGCGATGTCGCCGGAGCCCAGAAGTTGCGCCACCGGGGTAATGCCGCCGCGATAAGCCCAATCATCGGTGATATGGCGCTCAAAATTATACCCGGCGCGCAGGGTAATATTGTCCTTCAGGGTGTAATCCGCCTTCACCCCCGCGCTATGAGTGAGGGCGCGCACGCCCGGCAGCGGCGAGGTCCGGGCGAAGGCCGTGAACGGGGTCGATTCCACCTGCATATCCGACAGGCCGTGGGAGACCGTGTAACTGGCGCCCAATTTGAGTTTGTGGGCGATGGCCTGCCAATCGGCCTTCACCCCGGCCGTATGCACGGTATCGTGGTCGTGGCCGAACCAGAACTGCGCCGGATTCGAGATATTGGTGTTGAAGGCGTAGTAGCCCCGCTGGTGGCTCAGAAACCGTTCGAAACTGTAGAACGCGGTGGCGGTGACGGTCGCAAACGCATAGGTCGCATCACCGTCCATCAGGATGGATTCGGTGCGTGACAGGCCCAGCAGGGAATTGAAATAGGACGCTTTGGCCGCGCCACCGGAGACGTCGAACGTCAAAGCGTCGAGAGGCGAATAAGTGGCGCCGGTCTTGATCTCATGGCGACGGCGGTCGGCCAGATTGTATTTCCGCATGAGCGGATGTTCGATGGACTGGTTCTGCGGTCCCGCGGCCAGATAATTCGTGGTGTGGCTCGCGTCCCACGGTAAGGCGTCGTCATAAACCGAGCCTTTGCGGATGCCATAGGTATACGCGGCCCAGGCCGAGCCCGCGCTGAACGTCGCCAGCACCTTGGCGCGGAAGGCATGCTCGTCGAGGCGGCTGACTTCCTGATAATCGTAGCTCCGAAAGTCGCCGGTGTAGGTCAGGCTCACGCGCACACGGTCCGCCGGCCGGTAGCCTACTTCCGCCAGGCCCCGCTGCAAGGTGAAGCTGTGCGGCAGATTGTAGCGGATATGGGCGTTGTTGCCGGGGATCGCAGGGGTGGGCTGGTCCAGGGTGTCGTTGGTGACATAGCTGAACAGGCCCATGGGCGTCTTGTTGTTGCGATCATCGAAGCTGTAGCTGGCCGTGACATCCACCCGTGAACTGGGGCGGGACGTCAGACCCACGCTCAGGAACGTCTTTTCCACGCGCCCCTGCAGCGACGTGCGCGGCAGCGGGAACGGCACGTTGAGGTTTTGACTGGGCGTGTAGGGCAGGAACGCTTCGTTCTGGCTCTCGATGGCATAGGAGGCGCGCGCCGTGAGGCGCGTCGTGGGCGAAAGCGTATAACTGCCGGTGAGCATGAACTGATGGGCGACGGAATCCGGCGGCAGGCCGTATTGCGCATCGGCCAGGGGATAGCCGGCGAAGGCGCCCGGCGGCCAGGGTGTTCCCAGCGAGCGGGAATAGGGGTTCGGAACAAAAATGGAGGTCTCGCCGTCGCGGAAGCTCGAAAGGGTGTAGGAGCCTTTCCACTGGAATTTGGGGCTGGTGAAGCCGAAGGACGCGGTCATGCGCGTGGTGTCGTAATCGACGGCTTGCGGAAAGAAGATGCCTACGGGGAAGTTAGCCTCAGGGCCGAACATGGTGTTCTGCTCCTTCAGGCCGCCGCGGTGGCGCTCCTCCACGTGGATTCGCGCCTCATAGCCGCTCCAGGGCTTCAGCACAAAATCGCCGCCGAAGGTCTGCCACTGCACGCTGAGGTCCAGGGGCTTCAGGCTCGCAGCAAGGGTGGTGAACTGCAGGGACGAGTTGCCGCTACGCCAGGTGGAGGGCAGGGTCAGGCGATTGGTGCCGACGCCGTCGAAGGGCGTTTTGGCGTCCGCGGTGAAGAAGCGTGTGAAGGAATCATAAAATACCGCGCCGCGCCACAGTCCCTGATTGCCCATGTGGGCCTCGAAGGCCATGCGGTCGAAGCCGAGCACCTGCGCTGAGGCGCCCCAGAACCGGGTGCCGTCGCTTTCCCAGGACTCTCGGCGATCGATCAAGGCGTCGACCACGGCAAACCCGCCCTTATCGGCGACACCGCCGTAGCGGCTGAAATAATAGGACTTGAGACTCTGGTATCCGGCGCCGACTTCGAAATGATCGGTGTAGGCAACCGGCGACGCCTTGGGTGGCGGCGCTTCATCCAGGGAGAACTCATCGGCGGCTTTTGCCGGGAACGCGAAGGCCAGCAACAGCAGAAGAGACGGGACCCGCTTCATACCGTCACCGCGCGAACCGGATGCCGGAGGGATGATTGGAGCCGTGAATTTCCGTATGGCAGTTGAGGCACGCCCGGAACGCCATGATGCGCGAGGCCGCCGGCGCGCCTGGAAGGGTATTGCCGCTCATGGGCTGGCTGTTGTGCAGAGTCTCCAGGTGGCAGGTCTGGCACAGGTAGGGTGGGCGCTGCTTGAGCAGGCGGGCCTGCACTGATCCGTGGGGTGTGTGGCAGATGGTGCATTGTTCCTGCACCGGCGCATGCTCCCACAGGAAGGGGCCGCGCTTCTCGTCGTGGCAGGTGAGGCACAGGTCATTGACCGTAGCGGTCTTGATCAGGTTGGGGCCGTCGGAGCCGTGGGCGTTGTGGCAATCGGCGCAGGTCATGACGCCTTCGATCACCGGATGATGGGACGGCCGGAGATTGGCGGCGCGCTGTTCCGCATGGCAGGTGAAGCAAATGGGCGCCTGGGAAGCCTTCACCAATATCGGGTCCTTGGCCGGGTGCGAGGCATGGCAGTTGGTGCAGGCCACATCGGCGCTGGCGTGGGCGCTGCCCTGCCAGTGGCTGGTCTGATCGGGTGAGCTTGCCTCGTGGCAGTTGAGGCAGAGCTTGTTTCGCGCGGCCACCGGCGAGGCATGGGCGCCGGCGAATACGATCTCCGGCGGCACGCGGGCTTGGCCTTCCGCCGGCCGCCCCATATGCGCTTCGCTGGCTCCATGGCAGGACTGGCAGCCTTCGGTGGTGAAGGCGGTGCGTGGGTCGCCTTTGGAGGCATGGGCGGTGTGCAGCACGCCCGTGACCTTGGGATCGTCGTGGCAGTTCAGGCAGTCCTTGGGATCATTGGCCTGGCCCAGGGACCGCGCGCGCCCGCTCTCCGCCGCAGCAGCCGGTTCGGCGGTGCGCAAGGCTCCAGTCACCGCGCAGACGGCGAGAAACGCCAACGCCAGCACGCAGTATGATTTTCTGAACGACATATTCCCCCGGAACGTGCTGTAGGCTCAGGGGGATTTCTTGACGATAAAATCGGCTTTGCCGCTGTCTACCGCGAAGGTCTTCTCCAGGCTCACGTAGTGAAAGCGCTTGTTGGTATGTCCGGCATGGATCGCGAAGCCCACGGTGTAGAGCTTGCCGGGGCCAATGTCCTTATGGCCTTCGCCGGCGGCGAGCTTGCGGGAGAACTCCACGGCCCATTTGCCGTTCTCGAAGACCGCATTGGCGGTCACCGCGTGGGCGGCGTTTTCCTGGCGCTTGTCCAGAATGGTGCCGTCGACCACCGCAGCCGGCGCGCCGGGATTGAGGCTGGCTTCCCAGTATTCGGCATAGCCGCCCTCGGCGCGGATATTGGCAATCTCATCGGCCGGTTTTACAACGCCGCCGCCCTCGCGGGTCATACCGTTGCGCGACTTCGGCAAATACATCGTAGCGCCGTCGTCCGTGCCCTTAGGCATCTTGGCCAGATCGATATGACACGCCGCCCAGCAGCCGCCGCGGGCGACTTCCGTGACTTTGCCGTCGTCGAACATCACCGCCACGCGGGTATCGACTTTTGGGTCCATCTTGGCGTCGGGCTGTTTGCCGGGGGCAAACTCCACGCGCACGAACAGGTTGGCGTCGTCGCGGGAAAATTTGATATTGGCCTTCACAAAGCCGGGCTTGTCCGCGATGGGCGTAGGCTCGATGGATTTGTCGCCGACCATCAGGTTGCCCGAACTGTCCTCGTCGCCTTCATGGCACTGGCGGCAGTCCTTGCCCTCGCGGAACTTGCTGGCGCCGCTGTGTTCGGCCTGGGTCAGCACCAGCTCCCACGACATCTGCGCGGGGTACAGCAAGGTGATGTCCTTACCCTGGACCTTGGACCAATCGACGGCGAGGCTTTCGCCGGAAAAACCGGTGAGCGCGGCGGCAAGGGCGATGAGGGGAAGTTTTGCTGATGTCATAAGCGCAGTCCTTCAGGGATCGGAGAGGGGGACATCATTAGGGACGCATCCCGGAACCAAAACGACCTGTCGTTTAGGCGCTATGGCCACGGCGCGACATGGTAGCCCATCGACGCCATACGGGCGATGACAGAACCTTGCGGCGCGCCGGTGACGGCCTTCCGGAGGGAGCGGTGAAACGGAAACTCCAGGGCATGCACGCTCGGCGCATGCCCTGGAGGAAAACCGGGCGGCCTAGTTCAGGTAAGCGCCTGAGTCGCCGCCGCCGATGGTGCCGCCACCGCCGGTGGTGGCCGCGGGCGGTGCGTTGACCGCGCAGGCCGAGCTCATGTTGACCGCGCCGCCGAGGGCCTTGTTGACGATGAACGAGGTCAGGACCTCGGCCGGGGCCTGGTTGGAGGTTTCGGTGATGATGATATTAGCGTGGAGCTGGTTGTCGCTGGTGGACCAGCCGATGGCCTGCTGCAACTGAACGAAGGTAAGGTTCAGAGTGGAGTTGGCGCCCACGGTGTAGGTCTTCGACCCCATCATCGCACCCGCGCCGGCGCGGATCGCGCCGGCGTTGTCGGCCGAGCCGGCGTCATAGACGAACACGCCATAGGTAACGGCGGCGTTCCAATAGTTGTGGATGTTGATTTCGCTGGGATAGCCGGCGGCGAGCCTGTCGGTGTGCAGGTTGGTCAGGACGAGGCTTGGATAGGCCGCCGTGACGGACTGGTTCAGCAAATTCGCGCAGACGCCGATGTTCTCGAACAGGCTCGAGGTACCGTTGAAGGACACATGCTGATATCCGGCGGTCGGCTCGGGATTTTGGATGTACAGCGCATAGTTATGGTCGCGGGTCTGCGCCGCCCCGGCCATGGTGAGAATGGTTCCGAAGGAGAACTGCGGCGCGGCGTTCTTGGGCACGGAGATCGTGACCAGGTTGCCGAGATTGGCGCCGGTGGTGGTGTTCACCACGCGGATGGAGAAGGTGCTGCTGGCGGAAGCGACACCGCCGTAGAGCCGTACGAATGATGTCGAGCCATTGGAGCCGTCGAACATCGGCGCGGCCACGGCATAGAGAGTACCGTTCAAAGCGGCCTGTGCCCCCGAGGCAAAGCCGAGCAGCCCAGCCGACGCGGAGCCGAGCAGGGCCGCCGCCAACACGATCGAACGCGCGATCTTACGCATGTAGACCTCCAGAATTGAATTCACTGCAGTCCCCTTTACAAAGCCGGCTGATGACAGCCGGCCGATCTAGCGAA
>CANISR010000014.1 GCA_947470105.1 Fidelibacterota bacterium
TCGGCGGTCTCGCGGCCACACAGCTCGGCGCCCTGACAACCACGCAGATCAACGCTCTCAGCGCCGCCGGCATCGCGAGCTTGTCATCGGCCCAGCTCGGCGGATTGACCACCACGCAGGTTGGCAATCTGACCACGACAAAATTCGGCGCCCTGACGCCGTCGGAAATCGGCGCCCTGACGGTGGCCCAGGTCTCCGCGGTCACCACCACCAACATCGCCGTCCTGACCACTGTTCAACTCGGCGGATTCACCGCGACGGAAATCGGCGCCCTGACCGTCGCCCAGTTCGGCGCCCTCACCACCACCGCCATCGCCAACTTGTCCACGACGCAGGTCGGTGGCTTGACGCAAGCCCACGTGGCCGCCCTGACGACAACGAAATTTGGCGTCCTGACGGCTACGGAAATCGGCGCTCTGGCGGCGGCGCAGGTTGCGGCCATCACCACGACCAACATCGCCGTCCTGTCCACGGCGCAGCTCGGCGGCATGACCACAACCGGCATCGGTGCGCTCACGACCGCGCAGATCAACGTCTTCAACACCACCAACATCGCCGCCCTGAATGCGGTGCAGGCCGGCGGCTTGACGCCGGCGCAGATTGGCGCGCTCAGCACGACACAGGTCAACGCGCTGAGCACCGTCTCCATCGCCGCGCTGTCTACCGTCCAGGTCGGCGGGTTGAGCACCACCCAGGCCGGTAGCCTGACCCCCACGAAATTCGCCGCCCTGACGGCGGCGCAGCTCGGCGCCCTGACGGCCGCGCAGGTCGCCGCCCTCAGCACGACCAGCATCGGCATCCTGACTACCGTTCAGCTCAGCGGGCTGACTTCGACCGAGATCGGTGCCCTTACGACCGCGCAGATCAACGTTTTCACCACCACGGCCATTTCAGCCCTGACGCCCCTGCAGGCGGCCGGTTTGACCGTGGCGCAGATCAGCGCCTTTAGCACCACCCAGGTCAATGCGATCAGCACCACCGCTGTCGCGGCGCTGTCGACGACCCAGATCGGCGGCTTGAGCACGACTCATGTCGGGAACCTGACCACCACCAAGTTCGGCGCGCTCACCGCGCCTCAGTTCGGCGCGTTCACGGCGCCGCAGATCGCCGCCATCGGCACGGGCAATCTCGCGCTCCTGACCACTATCCAGCTCGGCGGCATGACCGCCGCGGGCATCGGCGCCCTGTCCACCACCCAACTGGTCGCGCTCAACACCACCTCTATCGGCGCCCTCTCCGCGACACAAATCGGCGGCTTGACCCTCCCACACGTCGGCGCCCTTACTGCGCCGCAGTTCGGGGCTCTGACCGCGACCGAACTGGGCGCTTTGGCGGCCACTCAGATCAGCGCCTTCACACCCGCCAACATGGCCCTGTTGACCACTACGCAGCTCGCCGGGCTGGCAGCCGTCGCAATCACCGCCTTGACCACCACCCAGGTCAGCGCACTGAGCACCACCAGCATCGCCGGGCTGTCGACTGCGCAAATCGGAAGCCTGACGGTAACCCAGGTCAACACCCTCAACGCCACCGCTCTCGCGGCACTGTCACCAGCGCAGGTGGCTGGCTTGACGATCACGCAGGTCGCCGGCCTTACCGCCACAAACTTCAGCGCCCTGTCCACCACCCAACTTACCGGCCTCACGACCGCCCAGGTCGGCGCGCTCTCGACCACCGCCTTCGGCGCCCTGACCGCCACCGGGATCAGCGGCCTGACTGCGGCTCAGCTTGGCGCCGTTGCAACCACCAACATTGCCTTGCTGACCACATCGCAGCTTGCCGGCCTGACACCGGCCCAGATCGGCGCTCTGACCGCGACGCAGATCACAGCACTCAGCACCTCCGTCTTTACCGCCCTGTCTACCGCTCAGCTCGGCGGCCTCACCACCACCCAGATCGGGGACCTGACGATCGCGCGGTTCGCGGGCCTTACCGCCGGTGCGCTCGGCACCCTGACCACGCCCCAGGTCGCCGCCATCAGCACGACCGATATGGCCGTCCTGTCGGTAACCCAATTTGCCGGCCTCTCGGCCACACAGCTTGGCATTCTGTCCGCTGCACAACTGAATGCCCTGGGTGCTTCCGATATCGCCGCGCTCACGACAACCCAGATGACGGGCCTGTCGCCCAGCCAGCTCGGCGCGCTGACCACGACCCAGGTGACCAGCCTCGCCCTTACCGATATAGCCGCCCTGGCCGCCACGCAGTTGCGCGGCCTGACGCAGAACCAGATCGGCGCCCTGACTGCGCCGCAGATCGGCGCCCTTACCCCGGGCCAGGTCGGCAGCTTTACGACCGCGCAGATCCCCGGCTTCGAGACCAGCGACATCGCCGTCCTGACCAGCGCCCAGATCGGCGGATTGACGGCCCCCCAAATCGGCGCCCTGACCGCGCCCCAAATCGCCAATCTCACGTCCGCCGCCATCACCGCGCTGACCAACACACAGGCCTACGGCCTGGCGGCGGTTCAGATCGGCGCCCTCACCACCGGCCAGGTGCAAATCCTCACGACGACCGTCGTGGCGGGGCTGACGCCGACCCAGATCGCGGCTTTCAGCACTGTCCAGGTGGCGGCGCTGACGACCACACAGATCGGCTCTCTTTCGGTCACGCAGATCGGGAGCTTCACCCCGTCACAGATGACCGGCTTCGAGACCACCGACATCAGGGGGCTGACAACCACACAGTTGGCGGGCCTCGCTGCGGCGCAGGTCACGGCCTTCGCGCCCACGCAGGTCGCAGCGTTCACTGCCACCGAAATCGCCCATCTGTCGGTGACGCAGATCACGGGCCTCACCGCGCCTCAGCTCGGGGGCCTCTCGCTCACGCAATTGGCCACGCTCAACCGGAGCGTCGCTACGGTCCTCACCGCCACGCAGCTCGCCGGGCTTTCGGAAGCCCAACTGGCGGCCCTGGGCATCACGCCGGCGGTCACGGTCGTCCCCGAACCGCCGGAGCCCCCCACGCCGGTGGTTGTCGCGCCCACCCCGCCCGCGCCCGCGCAAGGCGTCAAACCCAGCGACGTGACCAAGTTCACCACGTCGGACGTCGTGGCTTTGACGCCGGCCGAGGTTGCGAAGCTGTCCGCGTCTCAGATCCCCGACCTGGCGACGACTCAAGTGCGAAATCTGTCCACCTCGAACATTGCAGCGCTGACTCCGGTCCAAGTCGCCGCCATGGCGCCGGTGCAGCTCACGGTCATGGCGCAATCGCAGCTCGCCGCCCTCAGCACCGCCAGCATCGCAGCACTGTCGATCGATCAAATCGGCGGCCTGATGGCGTCTCAGGTGGGTTCGCTCAATGCGGCTCAGTTAGGCGCGCTCACGGCCAGCCAACTCGCAAGCCTGTCGCCGAAGCAGATCCGCAGCCTCGATGCGACCCAGCTTTCGGCCCTATCGCCCGTGCAGCTCAACCAGCTTAATGGCGCGCAAATCGCCCGCATCACGCCGACGCAGTTGCAGGCCCTGGAGACCACCAGCCTGGCCTCGCTCTCCACCACCCTGATCGCCGCGCTCAAGCCGGCGCAGGTGGGAAACCTTACGCCGACACAGCTTTCCGCCCTCACCGCGCCTCAGGTCGGCAGCCTCACGACCACTGCCGTAATGGGCCTGGCGCTGGCGCAGATCACCGGCCTCAGCTCCAGCCAGATCGGCGCCATGACCGCGACACAGATCGCCGCCCTGACCCCGGCGCAGATCGCCGGTCTCACCCCGGCGCAGTTCTCCGGATTGGAGACCAGGGACATCGCCGTGCTGACCACGGGGCAGATCAACGCCCTCACTCCAGCCGAGATCAAGAGCCTGGACAAAAACCAGCTCGGCGCCTTCACCGAAGTCCAGATCGCCGCCATGTCCACAACCCAGTTCAGCGCTTTCATAGGCACGCCGTAATGCAGCCCCGCTTAATTCTCGCGATCGCCGCAGTTCTCGCCTTAGCCTCTCCCGCCAGCGCCGCCGAAGAAGTGCATGTGCTGGCGAACGCCCAGGCCTATCAGACCGCCGAACGCCCGGCCGCCATCACCGGCAACTACACCATCGTCCCCAATGCCACGCCCGGCTTCGCCAACAACATCAGCTACATCCGGTTCCCCAATATCAATGCCAGCAAGACCACCGTGGCCTCGGTGCGGATCATCGGCAACGCCACCGGTCGGGACTACGGCACCGCCATCGTCAGTTCTCCTCCCCGCTCCTCGCCCCAGCTCTCTCTGCAAGACCTGCTGGCGCTGGCGAATGGTGGCGCCTATGACGCCGCGGATACCCGCATCACGCTCTACCTTCAGAGCAGCGACTATCTCACCGGGGTCCAGCACGTCTATTTCAACGTCGGGACTGGATTTTTCGAAAACATGAGCGTTTGCGCCTTCGAAGACGGCCTGAACTACGTACCCATGACCTCGATCCTCGCCAACGTCCACAGCACGATCCTCTCCGCCACTTACCCGAGCACGGTCGAGGTCCATAACCGGAAAGCCGTAGCGTCCACGGTGCGGTTGCGGATTCACAGCGGCAGAACCGGGGCTTTGCTGGGCATTTTCGAATTCAACGCCGCGGCGAATTCCAGCTACACCTTCTCCGCCGCACAGATCGAAATGGCCATCGCCTACACGCCCGGTCCGACCGACTTCCATCTGAACGTGATTGTGGACGGCGATCCGAGCACGCCGAGCGGCCTTGTTCTCAGCCATTCGGTGCAGAACCAGCGCGTGTCCGGGGCCGCTCTCAACCTGACGACCGTCTGCGGTATCGACAACTGAGGCGCTTAGCGGAACGCCGGCTCGGTAAAGCTGCGCAATTTGCGTGAATGCAACGTCCCGGCACGCGCACCTTCGCGCATCAGTTCCAGGGCTTTGATCCCGATCATCAAGTGCTGGCTCACCCGCTCTTCGTAGAACGCATCGGCCATACCTGGAAGTTTGATCTCGCCGTGCAGCGGCCGGTCGGAAACGCACAACAGGGTGCCGTACGGCACCCGGAAGCGGTAGCCGTTGGCGGCGATGGTGGCGGATTCCATGTCGATGGCGATGGCGCGGGATTGGTTGAACCGCACGGCCAGCTCGCCAAAGCGCAGTTCCCAGTTGCGGTCATCGGTGGTGACCACGGTGCCGGTGCGCAGGCGCGCCTTCAGTTCCGTACCGGCAAGGCCCGTGACGCTGGTCACGGCGCCGGCGAGGGCCAATTGCACCTCGGCGATGGTCGGCACTGGAATCGCCAGCGGCAGAACCTGGTCCAAAATGTTGTCGTCACGGAGATAGGCGTTGGCGAGCACGTAGTCGCCCAGGCGCTGGCTGCCGCGTAAGCCGCCGCAGTGGCCGACCATGAGCCACACATGGGGGCGTAAGACCGCGATATGGTCGGTCACAGTCTTGGCGTTGGATGGCCCGACGCCGATGTTCACCAGGGTGATGCCCTCGCCGTTCTCCTGCACCAGGTGGTAGGCCGGCATCTGCGGCATCTTCGTCAGCGGCGGACGCGACGGCTCCTTGCCACGTTCGAGAATGCGGTTGCCGGGCTCGATGAATCGGATCGCGCGGCCCTCGTCGATCTCCTTGGCGCCATAGGCAATGAACTCGTCGATGTAGCGCTGATAGTTGGTAAACAGCACGAAACTCTGGAAACCCGCAGGGTCGGTGCCGGTGTAGTGGCGCAGGCGGTTGAGCGAGTAATCCACCCGTTCAGCGGAGAACAGTGACAACGGCCCGGCCCCCGGCCCCGGCCACAGGCCGCCATCCGCGATTGAGTCATGGGCCGCGTCCAGCCGCGGCAGCGGGAAAAAGTTGGCGATCTCCAGACGCTTTTCCGCCGACATATGCGCGGCGGCGCGGCCCACGGCGTAAGTCAGGGGGATCGGCGTGCGGCTTTTGCCCACATAGATTCGCCCGACGCAGTTGGCCATCACCAGATTGATCTGCTCGACCAGGTAGCGGCGGAACAGCGCCGGCTGGGTGATGGTGGTGCCGTAGAGCCCCGCGCGGCTGACCTTGCCGAACGCCAGGGTCATGGGACCGGAGACCGATTCCACGTCGATCCCGAGGTAGGGATAGACCGGGTCCGCGAACGGCGAACGATTGCCCTGGGCGAAAGCCTCGAAATGGGACTCGATCTGCGCCACCGCGCCGTCATAGAGCGCGATCAGCCGTTCAAGGGCCTCGTCGGCATTGGCGCATCGGTGGAGGTCGGTGGCCGGAGCTTCGATATCGCGTGGACTACTGTCCGCAGATGAAGTCATGAATCCAGGCCCGCCCCTCAGATTGTCCCTATCTGAGAGAATTTCACATCCGCCAGAGCGGAGGAAGACCCGGCGGCGCGTAAAACCCGCCGCCGGGGGATCTGGTTACTCGGCGGTAGCGGTCTGGCCGGCGCCCGCCTGCTTCATACCGATAGCGCCCGGAGTGTTGAAGGCGACAAACGGTCCGGTCTGGGACGGCGATAGGAAGAAGTTGATCGCCACGGCCTTCTTCACTGTCGGATGTGTGGGGTTAAGGGCCGAGGCCTTGGCAAAATCAGCCAGAGCGCCACGGCTATCTCCCATTATGGCGAACAGATTTCCGCGATTAATATAGGCGGCGAAGTGGCCGGGGTTCAGCGCAATGCCCTTGCTGCAGGCAGCCAACGCGTCCTGGTACAACCCGCGCTTGGCTTGGGCGATGCACAGATTATTGAGCGCGATCAGAGTTTCCGCAGGCGTCAGCGCCGAAGACGCGAGTGCCTTCTGGCTGGCCTGCACCGCCTGCTGCCAGTGCGACGTGGCCATGGCGGTAGCGCTTTGATCTAGGAATGAGGTGGCGGCCTGAGCGGCCGTGGCGAAGAGCAGCGCGGCGACGGTGGTGAGAGCGGGCGCGATTTTCATGGGCTACAACCTTCTAATGTGATGGTGATTGATAGCCTCCCCGACGCAAACGCTAGCCGAGCCGCCTGCGCAGCAGCAATGCACTATTGCGGTGCACCATTTTTGGGGCGCTACCCCCTATCACTTTGATCTACGCTGAACTTTTCGACCCGCTATGTACGTCAACGTACTGAGGTACGCCGTATTTAGGTCTACACCCAGGCAGCATTACTTCGTGACCGGTCTCCTCAAATGGTCATCCGCCCCAGTGGCACGGGGGGATAGCGATTTTGTGCTTCATATGGATTTCCTGGGCATACCGTGGCGCGCAAAGACTCAAAGCACACCGGCAACCGCTTGCTCGCGTCCCTGTCTCAAAAGGACCTGGCGCCGCTCGCACGCCATTTCGAGGTCGTACCGTTGATTCTGCGCGAAGGCCTGTCCAAGGCCGGACGCGCGATCCCGTTCGCCTATTTCCCCGAGCGCGGCATGATCTCTCTGGTCCAGACCCTCGAGGATGGCGCAACCATCGAAGTGGGTCTGGTGGGCCGCGAAGGCTTCTTCGGCGTCCCACTGATCTTAGGGTCGCGGTCGTCGCCGGTGGAGGCCATGGTCCAGGGCGAAGGCAGCGCGATCCGCATCCCGGCTGAGATCCTGGTCGCCGAAGTCAGTCGCAATGAGCGCCTGCGGGGGCTGCTGCTGCGCTACACCCAGGCGCACCTGTCCCAGGTGACCCAAACCGCCGCCTGCAATGGCCGCCACGGCGTGCGCCAGCGGCTCGCGCGATGGCTGCTGGAAGCCCAGGACCGTCTGGGCGGCGATACCGTCCCCATCAGCCACGAATTCCTGTCGTTTATGCTGGGCTGCCGGCGCGCCGGCGTGTCGGAAGGCCTGGCCGCACTCAAGGATAGCGGCATAGCTCCCGCCGGCCGCGGCGCCATTCACGTGGGCAGCCGCAAATCGTTGGAGGCGGCGTCCTGCGAGTGCTACCGCACCACCCGTGCTGAATTCCGCCGCCTGCTCCCCTGAGCCGGCGTTACGCCGAGTAGCCGGTCATACTCCCGTTTGCCAACGCCGTAGCACTCGCAGCAGCGTTTCACCAATCCGGCGCGGTCGAGGATCCTGACATGGCCGCGGGCGTAGGTGATGAGGCCGGCATTCTGCAAAGCGCCGGCGGCGACACTGACGCCGGCGCGCCGCACCCCCAGCATCATGGCCAGGAATTCCTGCGTGAGATGGTAGTCGTCCGTGCCCATGCGGTCGCCGGTCATGAGCAGCCAGCGGCAACACCGCTGCTCGACCGGGAGGAAATGGGCGCAAGCCGCCGATTGCGCCACCTGATTGAAGAACACATGGGTATAGCGCAGTACCTGGCGGCGTAACGCCGGGCTCTGCTCCATTTCGACACGAAATGCGCCGGCTTTCATACGAAAGCCCGCGCCGGCAACCTGCATGTACACGCTGGTGGGTGCGGTGCTGTCGCCGAACATAATCGGCAGGCCGACAACGCCCTCGTTGCCGATGGTGCCCACTTCGGCAGCATCGCCGTTGCGCATCACGTTCACCAGCGACGCCACCCCAGTCTCGAGGAAATGCACGAATTTGATCGGACGGTAGGCGTCGTAAAGCGGCTCCTTGTACGCGAGAGTCGTCGCCTCGAGGTGGGGCCAGAGCCGCGCGAGGTCAGCGGCCTCCAGCGACCCCAAGACGCGGTTGGTCGGCTTCTGCGGCGCGGCCTGTGTCATGGTGGCCTCCTTGATAAAAGGCCTCGGACGGCGAGACGCACAGACGTCAGCCGCCCGTCTTTGCATCGCCGCTGAAACGTCGTGCCCAGAAACCATAGGCGCTATGTACTATTTCGTACAGATAAATGAGGGGATGGCGTCAAACGAGGAAGTTGAGCAAGGATTTACGCGGCGTCTAAAAGAAAAATCGCGCGCGCCCTGTACGCCGCCATTAGACCCTACTGCGCCCACGGAAGACAAACAGCAGCACGACGATGAGTAGGATCGAGAACCCGCTGCTGGGGTAGTAGCCCCAACCGGAATTGAAAGACCAGAGGGGCAAACTGCCGATGAGCGCCAGGAACAGGATGACCAGCAGCACGATGCGCAGCATGACGGCGCTCCAGTATATATGTCCGACCCCGTATGTCGGATCCGTGGGCATAACGCCGCCTGCCCGCGTCGGGTTCCGCCTGGGCGCGGTCCAGAAAGGCGTGGCAGTACTCCCGCGAATTGTGACACCCTGACCGCTCAGGCGTGGTGGAGGGCCGATGACCGCACTGCAAGACGTTCCCGAGGAATTACTGCTTCTGCGCAAGAGCATCGACAACATCGATGCTGCGATCATTCACATGCTGGCGGAGCGCTTTCGCTGCACCCAGCGGGTCGGCGCCCTGAAGGCCGAGGCCAACCTGCCGCCGGCCGATCCTGAACGCGAAAAGCAGCAGATCGACCGCCTGCGTAACCTGGCGGCGGCGGCCGAACTCGACCCCGAATTCGCCGAGAAGTTCCTTGGCTTCGTGGTCCGCGAAGTGATCCGCCATCACGAAGTCATCCGCCAGGCCGCGAAGACTTAATCGGCCTTACGGTCGCTGACGAATTTTTCCGTCACCCCGGCGAGGCGCCGGGTCAGGCCGTCGATGACAAAGCGCACCAGCGGATCGGCCTGCACCACCCGCTCGTCGAACAGGTTGCGCTCAATCTCCAGCAGTTGGCATGAGTCTTTGGCCACCACTGTGGCGGTGCGCCTGTTGTCCTCGCGCAGCAGGGCGATCTCGCCGAACAATTCGCCGGGTTTCATGACGCTCACGGGGCGCGGCCGGCCGGATGGGTCGCTCACCACGACCTCGGCATGACCTTTTAGAATCACGTAGACCTTATCGGCCGGCTGGCCTTCGAGGAATATCACCTCGCCGGCTTCCAGGGTCCGCATTTTAGAGGCATCGATCGGCAGATCAATCGTGCTCATGGTGTTTTCTCTTCGCGTCAAACGGCGGCGAACGCGGCCTGAATATCGGCAACTCCCAGACCTTGTGCGAGGCACAGCATTAGCAGAATTCGCGCTTTCTGAGGAGACAGGTCCGCGCCTGCGATCATGTTATTGGCCGCAACATAACGGCGGCGGGCCACGCGGCCCGTGGCGGCGCGGCTGCAGAGGACGACGGGGAACCCCTGAGCCGAGAGCTTTTCATAGGCTGACGCCGCAGCCGGCGTGGTCAGCCCGGGCGCAAAGCCTGCGGACACCAGCCCACGAGCGCCGGCAGCGATCGCCGCCGCGATAAATACGTCGTCGGCGCCGGCGTACGCATAGAGAATATCCACACGCGGCAATGCCACGTCCACAGGTAGCGTTGCGAATGGCGCGGTGTGCGAGACGCCCCGCGCAAAATGCACGCCGTCGCCATCAACCTGTCCCAACATGCCGTAATCCAAAGACCGGAATGCCTGAACCCGGTAATTCGAGATCTTCACCACATCCCGCGCAGCATGAACTTCATCGTTCATGACCACCATCACGCCCCGGCCACGCGCGGCCGGGGACGCGGCGACCCGCACCGCGTTGAGGAGGTTCATGGGACCATCCGAGCTAACCGCGCTCAACGGGCGCTGGGCGCCCACGAAGATGACAGGCTGTTCCAGGCTTAACGTCAGGTGCAGGAAAAATGCGGTCTCTTCCAATGTCCCGGTACCGTGCAGGATCACGACGCCCGCGATGTCCGGCCCGCAGCGGTCCTGGATCAACCGCCGCAGGTCCAGCCAATCCGTCGGCGTGATTGCCGTGCTGCTGATGTTGCGGAAGGTCATGGGTTCGATCTCCGCGACCGCGGCAAGCTCCGGAACCCGCGCCACTATATCCTCGACCGAGAGCTTACGGCCCTCGTCCGGGTAATCCAGCACATCGACACTGGACGTGCCGAGCGAGGCGATGGTCCCGCCGCAATTGACGACCAGGACCCGGGCGGCTTTCACCATTGCATTATGCTCCTGACCGGGGCGTCGGATGGCGAGCTTTCCAGTGGCGCGCAATATCGCCGCGCCGGCAGATCCATACCCCAGGCCGTTTGACGATGGTCTCCAGAAAGCGCGCCAGCCCCCGCGACCGGAATGGATGGCCAGCCAGGCGGCAATGCAATCCGATGCTCATCATCTTGGGGGCGGTCTCCCCCTCCTCCATCAGGACCTCGAATTGCTCGGACAAGATCTGCTCAAAGTCAGCGCCGCTGTTGACGGCACCGCGGACAAACTTGGCGTCGTTGGTGGCGAGGCTGTAGGGCACCACCAAATGTTCACGCCCCACGCATTTCACCCAATAGGGCAGATCATCATTATAAGCGTCGCTGTCGTAGCCGAAGCCGCCGTGTTCCACCACGATCCGGCGGGTGTTCGGCGAGGGCGAATATCGGCAGTACCAGCCGCCCGGCGGCGTTCCCGTGAGGGCCGTAATGGAGTCATAGGCTGTGTGGATGGCGCGCCGCTCGGCCTCTGGCGTCATGTGGCGGTGCTGTTCCCAGCGCAAGCCGTGAGCGCAAATATCGTAGGCCCCAGCCTGCTGGCCTTCGCGGATGGCATGGGCAATGCGGGGGTTTCTCTCCAAGGCTTGGGAGCAGGCGAAGAAAGTAGCGGGTACGTCGAACCGCTGCAGGATGCCTAAGAGCCGCCAGAACCCGGCGCGGCTGCCGTATTCGAACATGGATTCCGCGGCCAGGTCGCGCCCCTTGAAACCGCCAGCGCCGGCTTCCGTCAGGCCGGATTCCGTATCGGCGTCGCCGTCGTGGACCGAAGGCTCCGCGCCCTCCTCCACATTGATCACGATATTGACGGCGATGCGGGCGTCGTTGGGCCAATGAGCATGGGGCGGCGTCGGCCCATAACCTTCGAAATCGCGCGGCGTGGTCATTTCGGAATTCCTGAGGCGAGCTTGCTGCGAGAAAACACGAAAACCAGGACCGCGCCAACCAAAAGCGTACCGGTGAAGATCGCCCCGGCAGCGGCAAACCCGCCGGTCACGTCCCGGCTCCAGCCCAGCAAGGGGGGCGCCACCACGCCGCTGAGATTGGCCACGGAATTGATCAGCGCCACCGCCGCTGCGCCCGCCGTGCCGGTCATGACGGACGTCGGCAGGGTCCAGATCACAGGGTTGGCGGCAAAGAGCCCGACGGCCGCAATCACCAGCCCGAGCATGGCCAAGGCATGGATATCCAGAGATAGGGTGGTCAGCAGGAACCCCGAAGCCCCCGTGAGAATGGCGATAACGATATGGCCAATGCGCTCGCGCTTGCGGTCTGAGCGGCGCGACCAGAGCACCATCGCCGTGGCGCCGCACAGATAGGGCACCGCGCTGAGGAAACCCACACTGGTGTTGCTGTAGCCGAAGCTCTTGATGATCTGCGGCAGGAAGAACGCTATTCCGGTGATGCCGAACACCACGCAGAACAATATGCCGGCCAGCAGCAGAATACCCGGCGTGGTGAAGGCCTCGGACAGCTTGTAGCTGCGTACGGACTCCAGGCTTTCCCGCTCCCGCATCAGTAGATCTTCAAGCCGGGCCTGTTCAGCCACGGTCAGCCAGGCCGCGTCACGGGGACGGGCCGGCAGCAACCACAGGCAGGACACTCCCAGCAGGACAGCGGGGATTCCTTCGATGATGAACATCCATTGCCATCCGCCCAGCCCGGCTACGCCGGTCATATTGTCCAGCAGCAATCCCGAGATGGGATTCCCGATGAGGCCCGACAGCGGGATAGCCATCATGAACACCCCGGTGATGCTGGCCCGGTAGGCGCGCGGGAACCAGCTTCCGAGATAGACCACGATACCCGGGAAGAACCCCGCCTCGGCGATCCCGAGCAGAAGGCGCATGGCGTAGAAGCTTTTATCGCCCGAGACGAAGGCCATACCGGTGGAAATGACGCCCCAGGTGATCATGATCCGGGCAATCCAGAGGCGGGGGCCGAACCTGGCCAGCGCGAGGTTGCTCGGCACTTCGAAGAAAAAATAGCCGACGAAGAACAAACTGGCGCCGATGCCGTAGACCGTGGTTGAGAAGCCCAGGTCGGCGTTCATCTGCAACGAGGCGAACGAGATGTTCACCCGATCCAGAAATGCAAAAATGTAGAGAATGATGAGGTAGGGCACGATCCGCTTCGCGGCCTTGGCGACGATCAGGTCGTCGCTGACGGCATCCGCGGTGTCGCCTGCTGCCGTGTCGCGATTCATGGAGTGCGCTTTGCGATTGAAGGACACGGCGGCCCGAAGGCCCTGAGTATAGGATCACCCCGGCGCCGCGTGAAAAGCGCAAATGTCAGTTTCGCGGGAGATTCCCAATATTCAATGCGCCGCCCGAAGCGCTGCTGAAACAGGGCTCACAGCCCAATTCAGCGGCTTTTTACAGCCAGGCGCCTTAGCGGCGCGGTCGGGACGTAGAGAGTCCGAATATGCGGTAGGCCGGGCAGAATCCGACGAACGCCGTGACAATCGGCACCACACCGATCCAGCCGGTCCAATTCCACCCAGTTTGTGGGAAGCCGAGTGGAATTGCATAAGCGATGCAGAGCAGCCCCCCGAAGATGCGGACAGCCCGGTCGATCGTCCCGATATTCTTCGTCATGCAAAAACCCCTATGGTCACCTGCGGGCGTCGGCCAGCAGCATCGGGGATTCCAGCATCGCTGCAACGTGCTGAAATTGATCAGAATCAACCCCTGACGCACCACCTCCGCCTATAGCTTGCAGCATGCGATACGCACTGTCCTTGCCTGCCTTCCCCGCGCTTGCCGCAGCGCTCCTGTTTCTCGCCTTAGCAGGGGTGACCTCACGCGCCGCTCTTGCCGCGGCCGCCGGGGATATCCCGACGGCCAGCGTCGATCTCTCGGACCCCATAGCCGTACTGCAGGCGCGGCTGGACAAAGGACAGGACCGGCTTGCGTACGAGCCCGGCCCCTTCGGTTATCTCCGGGATCTGCTGGCCCACCTGCGTGTCGACCCGGACTCGCAAATGCTGGTGTTCTCGAAGACCAGCTTCCAAAGCGACCTGATCGGTCCCGACCGGCCGCGCGCAATCTATTTCAACGATCAGGTCGCCGTGGGCTATGTGCAGAATTCCCCCGCGCTGGAACTCATGACCGCCACCGCTGCCGGGGGCTATGCGTTTTACACCCTGGATAACACCCGGCCCGGGGCGCCGCACGTGACCCCCCACCGGGACTCTACCTGCAGCCGTTGCCACGGCGCGGACTTCTTCTCGCCCGGTATGATCGTCGCGAGCACGCCGGTTGAACGCGACGGGATGCCGGTGTTTATCCCATCGGACGGACCGGCGAGGCTGTTCAACTTCACCGACCAAACCTCCCCCTTCGCCACGCGGTGGGGCGGATGGTACATCACCGGCACCCACGGCGGCGAAAAGCATCAGGGCAACGGCGCCCGCTTCTACGGGGGCGACGGCAGCGTGCTGCCCGGCGCACCCCAGAGCCAGAACCTCACCACCCTGGACGCCTTCTTCGATACCGGGAAATACCTGGCGCCGTCAGGTGATATCGTTGCCATCATGACCTTCGAACATCAGGCGCGCATGACGAACATGTTGCTGGCCGCCGGTACGGCGGCGCGGCGCGGGGCGCTCGCGGACGGGGGCCTGGACGAGTTGCTCGCGTACATGCTGTATGTCGACGAGGCGCCGCTGCGCGCTCCCGTGCGCGGCACTTCAGCCTTTGCCGCTCACTTCTCGCAACGGGGCCCCCGCGACGCCCTGGGCCGTTCTCTCCGGGATTTCGAGCTCAGCGCCCGGCTGTTCAAGTACCCTTTGAGCTATATGGTCTACAGCCCGAGTTTTGAGGCATTGCCGGCAGAGGCCAAGGCGCGCGTCTACACCCGCCTACATGACATCCTGAACGGCGCGGCCGGTCCGCGCTTTGCGCGACTGACGCCGGAAGATCGAAGCGCGGTTCTTGAGATCCTGGTGGCGACCAAGAAGGATCTGCCCGCATCCTGGCGCGCCGTGAAGCGATTGTCGTCTTTGGGATCCCCATGACGCCTGCGGAAGACAGCCAGGCCTCCGTCATCGCCTTTCTTGAAAACCCGGCAACTCACGGCGGCAATGCGGTGGAACGGATATCGACCCATGGTGCCCATGTCTTCCTCGCCGGCGCCAGCGCCTTCAAGCTCAAGCGCGCGGTGAAACTGCCTTTTTTCGATTTCTCGTCTCCCGCAAAGCGCCGGCGAATGCTGGAGACCGAGCTGGAACTCAACAAGCCGTGGGCGCCGGACATCTACCACGAAGTGCGCCCGGTATGCGCGTCGCCGTCCGGGGGCCTTCAGTTCGGCGGCGACGGGCAGGCTCTGGACTGGGTGCTGGTCATGCGGCGTTTCCCGCAGGACGCCCTGCTCGACAATATCGCCGCCGCGGGAGGCCTCACGGAGGCGATGGCGGACGATATGGCCGATATGGCCGCCGCCATGCACCGCGCGGCGCCGGTCGTGCGCGATCCGATCACCGCCGCCTTCCGCCGCGCGGCCCTGGATAACGTGGACGCCTTGCGGGCAGCGAACTTGCCGGCCGATCTCGTCGCCCGCCTGGACAGAGAGCTGACCTTCGCCCTGGACGCTGCCGCCGCTCACCTTGATCGTCGCGCCGCGGGAGGCTTTGTTCGTCACACACATGGCGATCTTCACCTCGGCAACATGGCCTTGCTCGCCGGCAAGCCGACGCCTTTTGATGCGCTGGAGTTCGATCCCGCGCTGGCGACGGGCGACACCTACTACGACCTGGCGTTCGTCCTGATGGATCTAGAGCACCGCAACCTGCGGCCCTTAGCCAACCGGCTGCTGAACCGATACGTCGGCCTTACGGACGATATTGAGGGGCTTCGCGCGCTGCCCCTGTTCCTCGCCGTCAGGGCCGCTGTGCGGGCCAAAGTCGCGGCCATCGCTGCGGAACAGGCATTGGATGCTGAACCCAAGGCGACAGCTCGCGAGAAGGCGTTGTCTTACGCCACGTTGGCATCGGAATACCTCAATCCCGTAAAGCCGTGCCTTGTCGGCGTGGGCGGATTGTCCGGGACCGGAAAGTCGGCGCTGGCCCGAGCCCTCGCGCCTACGGTGAGCCAGTCGCCGGGAGCGATCGTCTTGCGCAGCGACGTGATCCGCAAACGCCAGTGCGGCGCGACAGAAACCACCCGCCTGCCGAAGACCGCCTACACCGCGGCCGCATCCACTAGCGTCTACGCCCAGATTTTCGTCGACGCCCGTCGGTGCCTGGCCGCCGGCGCCAGCGTCATTGCCGACGCGGTTTTTGCCGCGCCAGCAGAGCGAAGAGCCTTGGAAGACATCGCCACGTCCGCTGCAGTGCCCTTCGCCGGCGTGTGGCTTGATGCCCCGCTGGCAATCCGCCTAGCGCGCGTGCGCTACCGGGTCGGCGACGCCTCGGACGCCGATCCCGCGGTAGCGCAGGCGCAGGAGCGCTACGACCTTACCAGCCTGACCTGGAGCCTGTGTGACGCCGGAGGAACGGCGGACCAAACGCTGGAGCAGGCCAGGCAATTGGTCGAGATAAGGTCGTTGCCCGCGAAGCCCTAAGCAGACAGCGCGCGAATAAATTTGCGGATGCGCTGAGCATTCAGTCCACGGTCGCCGGTGCCGACGCGCGACACCGAGCGGATGTCCACACGACTGCCGTCGCCATTCGGCCGGATGCGGATCACAACGTCGTCGACGAAGCCGAACCACTTGGTGCGGTCAAAAGCCTCAATGCGGCCTTCATCGGGCTTTTCCGCCGTCACCGTCCAATTCAAATCGCGCACGGCTTTGGCGGCGCGGGCGAAAGCGTCCGCCGGCGGGATATTGAGGTTGACCGGCGCGATATCGCCGAAAAATTGCTTCTGCAGCTCGGTCACCTTGATGTGACGATCGCCGCGGGTCATTTCGCCCAGATACTCCGCCGGGTTGGTCGCCTTCGCCTCTTCCCGCAGCTTCAGCGTATCCACGAATGCGGGCGGATCCTCTATGTCCGTGGTGATGTCATGAATAGGCGGATTCCCCGGCAGCGCGGCAACGTAGGGAATGCCGACGACGATCAATGCCAGAACAATGCCCGCGACCCCCATGGGCGCTTGCGCGAACGCCTTGCCACCATGAGCGCGCAGCGCGACAAGGACCGATAGCAGGCAGAGAACGCCGCCGCCGCCGGCGGCATACGCCGCCCAGCGCACAACCATGAAACCGGTACCGTAGGTCCAAAACCCCCGTACGACACCCGGGCCGGTCAACACGGCCACGGCGCCGCCGAGTACCACCAGCGCCAGCCCGATCCCGGCCAGCCGCTTGAAATTTTGATCTAACCACTTCATTTCACCCTCCCCTTTTGGCGTCGACCTTAACACTTCCACTCATAAAAGGCTGCGCCAGCATGCGATCCAGGCGCAACTGCCGCGGATCCAGAAACCCATCGATTCCGATGCTCATGGCCACGTGGCCACCGGCGGGTTGGTCCCGGTATGTGCCGAACAGACGGTCCCACCACGGCAGATTGAAGCTGAAATTGCTGTTGGTCTCTAGAGGAAGAATTGAGTGGTGGACCCGGTGCATATCTGGCGTCACGATGAACCACCGCAAAACCCGTTCGAGCGCCGCCGGCACCCGGACATTGCCGTGATTGAACATCGCTGTAGCGTTAAGCAGCACTTCAAAAATGACGACCGCCGCGGGGGCAGCGCCAAGCACCGCTACCGCGCCGATCTTGACCCCCGCGGACAGCAGGATTTCCACTGGATGAAACCGCACCCCGGTCGTGACATCCACATCCAGATCGGTGTGATGCATGCGGTGCAGCCACCACAGGGGTGGCACCGTATGGAACAGAACGTGTTGCAGGTAAATCACCAGATCCAGCACGACGACGCAGATCGCCATCTCCACCCAGAGTGGAAGACTCACCGCGTTGAAGAGACCCCAGCCTCGACTTTGGGCCATGATCGCAAATCCGACCGCGGCGGTTGGAACCAACAGACGCACAGCCAGCGTACTAAGCGCGGCGACGCCGAAATTGTGGGGCCATCGGGCCCAGCGCGGCACGGCGCGCCCGCGGCGCGGCGCCAGGTACTCCCATGCGGCCACTGCGGCTGTGATGCCGGCAAACGCGCCGAGCCTGATGGCGGCCTCATGCGCCAGGGTAAAGCTGGACACCGCTTCAATCCCAGCTTCGAATCCCGCCATTGCAACCACTTTGTCCGGGGTGAAAGGTTAAGCCGGTCGTTCCAGGCCGCTGCCGGCTGCTATAGGATGTGCACCTGAAAACACTTTTGCGCCGGGGTGATGCCAGTGTTGCAAAAAACCATCCGCGACATCCAAGATTATTATGGCCAGGTTCTCAAAACCAACGCGGATTTGAAGACCAGCGCCTGCTGCCCGTTGGACGCACCGCCGCCACGCGTTCAAGCGCTGCTTAAGAACGTGCATGAAACGGTGCAGGCCAGGTTCTACGGCTGTGGCTCCCCCCTCCCCGTTGCTGCCGCGCACTGTACGGTTCTCGATCTTGGGTGCGGCACCGGCCGCGACGCCTTCATCCTCAGCCAGATCGTCGGCAGCGGCGGCAGCGTCATCGGCGTCGATATGACCGAGGAGCAACTCTCGGTCGCCAATCAATATGTCGGCTGGCATATGGACCGGTTCGGGTACAGCAGGCCAAACGTCAGGTTCGTTCGCGGCTATATCGAGGATTTGGGCGCTGCCGGCATCCAGGATGCCAGCATCGATATCGTCATCTCCAACTGCGTCATCAATCTCTCACCCGATAAGCAGGCCGTCTTCAGGGAAATTCACCGCGTCCTCAAACCCGGCGGGGAGCTGTACTTCTCCGATGTATTTGCCGGCCGCCGCGTTCCGGCAGAGCTGCAGCACGACCCGGTCATTCGCGGCGAGTGCCTCGGCGGCGCGCTGTATATCGAGGATTTCCGCCGGATGATGCGGAGCATCGGCTTCCTCGACTACCGCACCGTTTCAAAACGCCAGATCACCCTCGACGATCCGGAGATCGCGCGCAAGGCTGGCATGATCGACTTCTATTCAATGACCCTCCGGGCGTTCAAAGTCGAACTTGAGGATGTCTGCGAGAACTACGGACATGTCGCCTGGTACAATGGGTCGATTCCGGAATGTCCCCACAGCTTTGTTTTGGACGACCATCACGAATTCAAGACCGGCCAGCCGGCGCCGGTGTGCGGCAACACCGCCAATATGCTCAGCCAAACACGCTACGGCGACCATTTCAGGATCGAAGGCGATTTCTCGACCCACTACGGACTCTTCGACTGCACACCGCAAGGACCAGCCGCTGCCGCTTCAGGCGCCTGCTGCTGAGCTCGAACACTTAAGGGAGGATCAATCATGTCGGACACACCCGCGGGGCGGCCGAATTGGATTGCGCGCAATTACCGCCGGATCGCCATCTTCGGCATCGCCGTCGCCGTGCTCGGCATTCTTGCGGAGCTCGGCTCCGGCTTTGGCTACCGCCTGGAGTTGCTCCCCTTGCAGACGGCGCTGCTGCAGGTACTGCCCGTGGGCGCCTATATCGCGGCGGCCGGCGCGGTGCTCTGCCTGGTCACTTTGGCGCTCGGATTCACAATTCATAAAGGCGCGGGGCGCGGGCTTTCGATTGCCGTCATCGTCGCCTTGATTGCCGCCGGGCTCGCCGCCTATCTGCCTTACTCCATGCGCAACCAGGCGGCGGGCGTCCCACCCATCCATGACGTCACCACCGATACCGAAGATCCGCCCGCCTTCGTGGATGTTTTGCCTTTGCGAGAGCAAACCCACGCCCGTAACACCGCAGTATATGAACGGGACCGTAGCGGCCAGCGGACCATCAATGTGCCGGAGGCCCAAGCGAAGGCCTATCCCGATATCAAGACACTGGTCCTCGATGGGGTCCCCCCCGCCGACGCCTATAAGCGCGCACTGACCGCCGTCCGGCAGAGTGGCTGGACGATTGTCGCGGACAAGCCCGAGGAAGGCCGCATTGAAGCCTGGGACAAGACCTTTTGGTTCGGCTTCATTGACGATGTTGTGATCCGCGTGGCGGCCACCGACGCCGGTAGTAAGATCGATATCCGTTCCCTGTCCCGCGTCGGCGGCAGTGATATCGGCAAGAATGCCCAACGTATCAGGGGCTATGTGAAGACCCTGATGTCGGTCAAAGGATAGGCGTTCGGCGCCGGGCGAGATCGGCGCCGTCATCCACATCCGACAACGTCTCAATGGTCGCCACACTCCGGCCCGCCAGGTTGGCCAGAGTGTCCCCAAGCGCATGCGGCGTTGACCAGCGCACCTTTCCAAACGGATCGGTAAAGCAGGGCCGGCGGCGGAGTCCCACAAGCCAATAGCCTCCGTCCGTGGCTGGGCCGAAAACCGCGTCGTGCCGGCCCAGCGCGCGGAAGGCCTTCGCAATGTGCGCAGCCGTTATATCGGGAATGTCGCAGCCGACAATAATCACCGGCCCCGGCGGCAGTCGGCGCGCGATGCTTGCCATGCGCCGCCCCAGGTCTCCCGAACCTTGAGGCAATATATCCAGTGCGGGCCATGGCCCGGACCTGTCCGGCGTCACGGCGATATGGGTCGCCCAACGCGGGTCCCGCCCCAGCCGCCGTAGCGTCAAGGCCAGCATGAGCCGCTGAACACGAACCGCTTGCGCAGCCCCGATATCGCGCGCAAGTCGCCGCTTACCGGTTCCGAGGCGGGGTAGACGCGCGAAGACGACCAGGTGGTTATGAAGTCCCATGATCAACCATAGAGACGCGCGAGAATGCGCGGCGGCACACCCGCAAAGTAGAGATTCAACAGGATAATGTTTTTGAGGCTTCGCCAAGTCCAGCCATCGCGGCGCCACTTGGCCGCGGATGTGATCGCAGCCGATTTCAGAACGCGGAGGCGTCCACCGCCGATGCGACGGATGATGTCCACATCCTCCATGAGCGGCAACGGCCTGAACCCACCGAGCGCGCGATAAAAATCCCGGTGCAACAGCAATCCTTGGTCACCGTACGGGAGATCGAGCACGCGGCCGCGCCAAGCCACCATCCTTTCCAGGCGCCGCGCCCGCGGCGATGGATCGTCGACTGCAAAACGAAATACCGCGCTGCGCATCGCATTGCCGGGTTCGGCCATGAAGGCCTCCGCTTCGGCGCGCCAACCGGGTTCCAGAACGGTGTCGGCGTGCAAAAACAGAAGCCATTGCCCGCGCGTCGCATCCGCTCCGGCGATGAGTTGCGCCCCCCGCCCGCGGGCCGTCACAATGACTTTTGCTCCCGCCCGGGCCGCGACTTCAACCGTCGCATCCTCGGAACCGCCATCGGCGATGACGATCTCAGACACCTCGCCGAGGGCGGCCACGGTTGCCGGAAGAGACAGCCCGGCGTTCAAGGTTGGAATGACGACGGACAGCGTCATGAGGGCCCGCCGAACAGCCGGCGTCGCTCAACCATGTGCACTGCAAGAGGCGCCGCCAAGGACACAGAACCGCGCGCAGTGGCGGTGATTGAGTTTCACCGGCCCCGCCGCCGCAGCCAGAGTGGCGCCCATCTCGAACCCAGGATCGTAGGGCAACAAGGTGCATGCAACGACCACCGGTCGCTCCGCGCCCTTGCGCTTCACGACCATGCGTGAACGCGCGCACATGACCGAATCCGGACTCTTGTTCAGGATTCCCCAGCATGATTCGGTGATCTCGGGGACGTCGTTGCTCGCCGTCATCTCTGGAAACAGCACCAAGCGCCCAGGATCGCCGGCATCAAGAGCAAGTCCGATGTCCGAGAACAAGGCGTGATAGCCGGCACGCATTGCAGTATCGCCTTCACCCGAGACCAGGCGGCCGGCAATGGCGATATCGAGACCGCTTATGGCCAGCCACCGGAGCCCGTCTATGGCGGGCACCCAGCTTGCGGCGCCGCGCAGGCGTTCATGGCCCGCCTGTGTGTAGTGATCGAGGGACACGCGGAGCGTAAGTCGGCCGGGGAACCGGCGGCCGAGATCGGCGAGCGGGCCTTTGAGCCGCTGCAACGGCTTCATGGCGTTGGTCAGCACCAAGACCCGGTAGCCGGCGGCCAGGCTATCTTCGAGGATGCCCATAACGTCGGGATTCATGAACGGCTCGCCACCCGTCAGGCCGATCTCTACCGGCCGGCGTTCCAGGGCATCGGCCTGGTCGAGAAACGACCGCACTTCCTCCCGCGTCAGATAGACGAGGCGATCATTCTTCGGGCTGGATTCGATATAGCAATTCTCACAGGTGATATTGCATAGCGTCCCTGTGTTGAACCACAGGGTTTCCAAGGCTGACAGCGCAACATGGGCCCGGCGCTCACCTTTCGCGGTGATGTCCGGATTGCTGAATTTTTGCACCGGCAACGGCGCGCGCTCGACGTCCATGCGACCTCACTTGGGGATGGAGTGTACCGCGCGGGCATCCCTAAAAAAAGGCTCGGCGCCTCGCGGCTTTGTGGGCCGCCCCTGCTGGGCTTTTCCGAAGGCATCCCCTATCTTGCTGGTACATGCCGCCATCTCCGGTCACAGCCAGATCGAAATTGCCGCTCCGCCTGATGGCAGCAGCGGTCCTCTTTGCCATGATCGGGGCATTCTTCGCGCTCGGCCTCGACCGATATTTCACCCTGGCAGGTTTACAGGAGCGTTACAGCGCCCTCGATCAACTGCATCGCGATCACCCGATCGCGGTCCTCGGCGCATTTATCGGCCTCTATATCTGCATGGCCGCGCTCTCGATTCCCGGCGCGGCGATCATGACCCTTGCGGCGGGCGCCCTGTTTGGCTTCGCACTCGGCACCGCGGCCGCGGCTCTGTCTGCCACCATTGGCGCCACCCTGGCGTTTTTGCTGGCCCGATTCCTTCTGCGCGAAACGATCCATCGACGTTACGGATCCACGTTTGCATCGATTGAGGCCGGCATAAAGCGGGATGGCGCGGTGTACCTGCTGTCGCTGCGGCTCATTCCAGCCGTGCCGTTCTTCGTCATAAATTTGCTCACGGGTTTGACGGGATTGCACGTACTGACCTTTTTCTGGGTCAGCGCCGTGGGGATGCTCCCGGGGACCATGGTCTATGTTTACGCGGGCACCCAGCTTACAACCTTGCGAACAATGGGCGACATCGTTTCGCCGCGCATTTTGGCCGCCCTGGTCCTGTTGGGGACATTTCCTCTCGTCGTGCGCTGGGCTTACGGCCTTTTCAACGCCCGGCGTGCACTGAGCGGGTTCGCACGGCCGAAACGCTACGACTACAATCTTGTCGTTATCGGCGCCGGCTCCGCGGGCCTGGTGTCCGCGTATATCGCGGCGGCCGCCAAGGCCAAGGTCGCTCTGATCGAAAGGGGCGAGATGGGCGGTGACTGCCTCAATACCGGCTGCGTGCCCAGCAAGGCCCTGATCCGCACGGCCCGCCTGCTGGCGGAAACACGGCGCGCACCGGAATTTGGCCTGCGGCCGATCTCCGCCGATTTCGATTTCGGCGAGGTGATGGAGCGGGTTGGCCGCGTGGTGCGCCAGATCGCACCGCACGATTCTCCCGAGCGCTACGCGGGGCTCGGCGTCGAATGCATTTCAGGCGACGCGCACATCCGCGACCCCTTCCGGGTGGAGGTGAACGGAAAGACCCTGACCACGCGCGCTATCGTGGTCGCCACTGGCGCCAAACCCATCGTGCCTTCCATTCCGGGTATTGATGATGTTGCCACTGTGACCAGCGAGACTGTCTGGAACCTGCGCGAGCTCCCGCGGCGACTGGTTGTGCTGGGCGGCGGCCCCATTGGCTGCGAACTGGCGCAGTGCTTCGCGCGGTTGGGATCTCAGGTAACTATTGTCGATATGGCGCAGCGACTTCTTACTAAGGAAGATCCCGAGATCGCCGAGTTGGTCGCCGCGCGGTTCAGGCAAGAAGGGATCACGCTTCTCTTGGGCCACAAGGCCAAGGCCTTTGCCAAGCGGCCCGATGGGTCCTTCTTGACCTGCGAGTCCGGCGATGGCCGCTCCGTCGACCTGCCTTTCGACCAGACGTTGTTGGCGCTGGGCCGCTGCGCTCGGGTGACGGGATTCGGCCTCGAAGAACTCGGCGTACGCATTGCCGGCAATGGCACCATCGAAGCCGACCCGTACCTCCGCACCAATATCCCTAACATCTATGTTTGCGGCGATGTGGCTGGGCCATACCAGTTCACCCATGTGGCCTCCCACCAGGCGTGGTACGCGAGCGTGAACGCGCTGTGCAGCGGCTTATACGCAGCGAAGGCCGACTACCGCGTGATCCCCTGGACCACCTTCACGGATCCCGAGGTTGCCCGCGTGGGCCTGAGCGAGGACGAAGCCAAGGCCGGGAATATCCCGTATGAGGTCGCGCGCTACGACATCGGCGATCTTGACCGCGCCATCGCTGATGAAACCGCCTACGGCACGGTCAAGGTCCTCACCCGGCCCGGAAGCGACAGGATTCTCGGGGCGACCATCGTCGGCGCCCATGCCGGCGAACTGATCGCCGAATTCGTCTTGGCGATGAAGCACGGCCTCGGCTTGGGCAAAATCCTCGGCACGATCCACATCTATCCCACCCTTACCGAAGCCAATAAGGCCGCCGCCGGCGTCTGGCGTCGGCAGCATATGTCGGCGCGGGTGCTTGCGCTTGCCGCGAAGTTTCAAGCCTGGCGGCGGGGCTGAGGATTCTCCTCCGCTGGAAACAGGCTATTCCACCTCCGCTGCCGGCAGGTCCGCAGTTATGTTTTTGAACTTAGGCGCCTGACGGAGGCGGAACCCGAGCATCTCATGCTCGAATACCAGGTTCTCGTCATATTCAAACAACACAACGGGCGAAAACGCTACCGGCGACATATGCGGGCAGACCTGCGCCGTGGGTCTCGGATTGCGCTCGAAGTAGGACATCGAACATCACCTGTCTGGGGCTCACCGAAGCTGCGCCGACCATACAGATTCAGAGGCCTTATGCGGATAGGTGCAAAAGCATGAAGGCCTGCGCAAAAGGCGTAGCCCGTCCCTTTCCGCGTGGGCGAGGATTGCCAAACTTTGGGGTGGGTTCCGGAAGGAAAATCACTATCCTAGGGCCGGGGATCAAAGGCCGAAAACCAAGGGGCTACGTGCTGTTACTCGTGAAAAGAATTTTGCTGCGCCTCAAGCGGCTTGTGGTGCGCCTCATCGGCACGCTTCCACCGCCGGCCGCGCCCGTGCGGGCTGCCCTGACTTTCGAAAAATTCGAGCACCGGGCGCCCACGCACCAGAACGCCGCCGACCTCTTCAAGGGCAAGTGGGCGTCCAAGCTCGGTGACGTCAGCGACGTCGCCGAGAGCGGCCAGATCAGTCTGTTCGTTTCCCGGATCGGTGTGGATGTGGCGCAGCACCTGGGGACCGGTGGCCGCTTCGACGGCATGAGCATCCTGGAACTGGCCCCCCTCGAAGGCGCCCAGACTTACCAACTCGACCAGTTGGGCGCTCATACCGTCGCCATCGAGGCCAACGCCGAAGCCTTCCTCAAGTGCCTGGTGGTGAAGGAAGTCCTGAACCTCAGAAATTCGCGTTTCCTTCTGGGCGATTTTGTCGAGTATCTGGCGCACAGCAAGGATCGCTTCGACTTGGTGTTCGCCTGCGGCGTGCTCTATCACATGCAGGACCCGGTCAATCTCATCCGGTTGATCGCCGGGGTGACCGACCGCTGCTTTGTCTGGACCCACTATTACGACGAGGCGCATCGCGGCTCGACCCTGGAGATGGTCGCGAAGCCCGTGACTGTTCACGGACTCCAGACGACCTACTACCAGTTCAACTATCCGAATATGGATTACGACCTGTTCTACGGCGGCAACAAGCCCGTCACCAGTTGGATGCCCCGCGACAGCATCCTGGACGCCTTCAAGCATTTCGGTTTCGGTGACATCACCATCATCAGTGAGCAGCCGGACCATCCCCATGGCTCATGTTTCGGTTTTGTGGCGCAGCGCCGCCGATGAGTTTTATCGCGCGCCTGCTACGGATGTTCGCCGTGCGCGGCAGCCGCCACGTCATGAGCATCCGCCCGACACGGGACCTCGAAGACCTTGGCGGCGGCCGGTACCGCAGCCTGGACACGGACCCGCAAGCCTGGCTGGAGAGCGATCGCGGCCGGTCGCCCCGGGGCTGGATCGTCCTGCGCTTCGAGGTCAAAAGCGCCTCGGCCCACCTGTGCCCGCTCTTACGCGCCGTGGGCGGGCCGGACGGCTCGCCGCTCGCGACCATTCCGCTCCCGGTCATGGCCAAGGGCGTCGTCGATGCCCTGATCTGCCTGCCCTACGCCACCACGGCGCTCCGGTTCGACCCCACCGACCGGCGCTGCACCTTCGGCCTGGGGTCGGTGGAAATCCGCGAAATCAGCCCGCTGGGCGTTCTCTTGCGCGGGATGCGCCGCAGCCCCCGCGGCTTCCTTAAAGCACTGACCAAGCTGCCCCGCACCGGCTACGCCGAATTCAAATACAACGTCTCCAAGCTCGGCCAGACTAGCCCCAGCAACTATCATGTCTGGGCCGAGTACTACGACACCCGCACTACCGTGGATGAAGAGGCCATCAAGGCCCACAGCGCACGCCTCCCGTTGACGCCGAAAATATCCGTAGTCATGCCGGTGTGGAACACCCCGGAAACATATCTGCGCGCCGCCATCGAGTCCGTTCTGGCGCAACTCTACCCGCACTGGGAGCTGTGCATCGCCGACGACGCCTCCACCAAAACCCACGTGGGCGCGGTGTTGCGCGAATTCGCCGAGCGGGACCCGCGCATTAAGGTCGTCACCCTCTCCGAGAACGCCCGCATCGCTCGAGCCAGCAATGCGGCGTTGGCGATGGCGACGGGCGATTTCATCGCTCTCCTGGACCATGACGACCTCCTCACCAACCACGCGCTGTACATGATCGCGGTTGAGGTCAACGCCCATCCGGACGCCAACATTCTGTATTCCGACGAAGACAAGATTGACGAGGACGGCGTGCGCTCCGATCCCTTCTTCAAGCCCGATTGGGATCCCGAACGGTTTTACGCGCAGAACTACATCAACCACCTCGGCGTCTACCGGGCGTCAGTGGTGAAAGCCCTTGCTGGTTTCCGCGAAGGGTTCGAGGGCAGCCAGGATTACGATCTCGCCTTGCGGGTCATCGCACAGTCCAAACCGGAGCGTATCAGGCACATTCCATTCGTGCTCTACCACTGGCGCATTTTTCCGGGTGCGGCGACCTTCTCCACCCTTCAGCGCGGCCCGGCCACCGAGGCCGCACGGCGCGCCCTGCGCCGACATTTCGCCAACACCGGTGAAGCGGCCGAGGTCGTCGAAGGCGGAATCCCGTTCACCCACCGCATCAAGCGGCCGTTGCCGGCGCACCCCCCGCGCGTATCCCTGATAATACCAACCCGCGACCGTCTCGACCTTCTCGGGCCTTGCGTGGACGGCATTTTGCACCGCACCGCCTACCCCGACATCGAGGTTATTGTCGTCGACAACGGCAGCGCCGAGCCCGAAACCTTGCGCTATTTCGCAGAGATCGGCGCACTACCCAACGTCCAGGTCTTGCGGGACGACGGCCCCTTCAACTTCTCCGCGCTCAACAACGCCGCCGCGCGCGCCGCCACCGGCACGATCCTGGGACTCATCAACAACGACATCCTTGTTATCGAGCCCGGCTGGCTGGCTGAGATGGTGGCGCAGCTCATCCCGCAGGATGTTGGCGCGGTCGGAGCCAAGCTCTATTACGGCAACGATACCATCCAGCACGCCGGCGTGGTGCTAGGGATCGGCGGCGTCGCCGGCCATTTGGGAAAGCATGTAGCGCGGCGGTCATGGGGCTATGCCAACCAGCTCGGGATCACCCGCTGCGTTTCGGCAGCGACAGGGGCCTGCCTGCTCATCAAACGAGACGTTTTCGACGCGGTCGGCGGGCTCGATGAAGCCGACCTCGCGGTCGCCTTCAACGACATCGACCTGTGCATCAAGATTCGCGCGGCCGGCTACCGCATCGTCTGGACGCCGTACGCCGAACTTTATCACCTGGAATCCGCCTCGCGCGGCTACGATACCATCGACCCTGAGAAGCGCCTCCGCCTGGAACGTGAGGAACGCTGCATGCTGCGGCGGTGGGGCACGGCCCTGGAGCAGGATCCCTATTTCAATCCCAACTTCGCCCTGACCTCCGAGGATCTGGTCTACGCCTACCCGCCCCGGACCTCGCGGCCGTGGATCGAAGGCGGCGACGGACCGGGAAAAAAGGCTACAGATCCAAAAAGCGAATGGCTATCCGCGCCTTAGCTTGAGTCTGGTACAGCCGCTCGGCAGCACTGTGCAGTCGCGCCTTGTTGCGGTCATAGAGCTTGAACTTTTCCTGCCGCGAGAGCGCACCACGCGCACCGGCTAAGGCCTTCAAGGCTTCTTCCGTTACGATGAACTTCACGCGCTTGTCGCCGTCGACACCCGTGAACTCCAAGGTCTCGCCGGAAAGAATGACTGTGCCGCCAATTTCGAATTTCAGGCTCATGCAGCTCCCGCTCCCGCTGCACGCAGGCTATCCGGTTCCGGCGAGATCTCAAAATGCCCTCGTTCCGTAAACGCGATTGGCGCCAGGGGCGGTTACCCCTGGCGCCAACCTTCAGATAGCGTACCAGTTAGAACCGATAGCCGTACTGCAACCAGACGGACCGAGGCTTACCGTAGAATTGGTAAGTATAGTAGTAGGACGGATCGTTGGTGCCGAGCTCGCCACGGACAGCCGCCCGCGTAAACTGCCTGTCGGCCGTGCCGCCGCGTTCCGAATACTTTCTGTCGAGGATATTGACCAAACGCAGCAGGAAGCGATGCTGCATCTCCTCGCCGAGGTAATACTGAACCGACCCGTTGAGCACGAAGTAGTCGCCGAAGTTGACGTCCGGGTTTGTACGATTGCCGGCCGCGTCGACAAAGCGCGCCGCATTGTTCTGGACATACACCCACTCCGGCCCCTGCAGCCGCGGATTGAGCGCAAATACCCAGCGTGGACTCGGCGTATAGGTGATAAGCGAGGAAACCATCCATTCCGGACGCTCGCCGGACTGGCGCAACCGCTCGCTACCCGCACGCCCGGGAACGACGGTGGTCAAAGCCGCCCCCGTTCCGGCCCGCACCGCGGTCAGTCCGAACACCGGGTTGGGCTCGCGCGATTCCTGCTTGGTGAAGCTGAAGTCGGCCTGGATCAGATCCAGGTCGATCGAAACGTCCAGGGTGTAGCCCTTGATGCTCTGCTGGGCCTTGGTGTTGAAGAACGCGGTGCTCAGCCCGGTGAGGCCGAAGCTCGTAAAGGTCTGGCAGAACGCAACCGGCGTTATGATGTCCGGGTTGATCACGCGGGTTGGATCGACACCGGGGCACACATCGCGGATCGCTGCGCTGCCGAAGAGATTGGTGATCTTGGTAGTGAAGTAGCCAACCTCGGCGTTGAAGGTGCCGTCCAGAACGTCACCGTTGATGCCGGCGCCGGCGGCATAGGTCTCGACCTCCTGCGATTTGATGGTCGGGTTGTTGCGGGTATTCGCGAACAGGCCCGCCTCCTGGGCGCGCGGACTGTTGTAGGACGTGCCGCCGCTGCCGCGGGCATAGAGGCCGCCGCCGAACTCCTGCCGGAGAGAGAACTTCCAGATCAGGTTGTCGGCGAAGAGATTATTGAAGTCCTTGCGCGCGCCGACCGAGATGTTCGTGCCGTCGAGAATCGGGAATTTGAACTGAGCGTCGCCGTAGATGCCGTCCGAATTGATGTGCGCCTTCGACACGCCGTAAACGGCGTCCGAATTATCGAACGAGGTCGTGCGCTGCACACCGACGACCGTCGACACCCAGTCGGTCCAGTCGTATTTGGCGCGCACGTTGGCGCCGTAGTCTATGAAACCAGCCTTGAACTGGGTGCCCTCACCATAGCCTTTAACGGGGATGCCGGTTCCGAAGCTTGCGACGGTCTGAATGATCGTACCCATCGGGTCGCCGATGCGGAACGGATTCTGCAGGGTGCCTTTGATATTGCCGTTGGCGTCGACATAAAAGCCTTGGCGCGAGACACGGTCGGCCTTGGTGCTGGTATCCGGGTTGGTGATGCATCCCACCGGCAGGTTGTTTGCCCGCGCATAGGTTTCATAGGCGGACGCAAGTGTGAACGGGCGGCCGGTCGCGGGATTGAGCACGCTCTGCGGAATACGGCAGATTTCCACGTCAACTTCGGTGTTCCACAGCTTGGGCGCGGAGTAGTACGCCTCGGCCTCGATACGCAGCTCGTCGGTCAGCTGGCTGTTGAAGCTCGCGTGATATTTCGGGAAATCCGCCCAGTTCGGGTTGTAGACGTGATCGTTCGGGAACGGATCGTGGAAGAAGGTGCTGACGAGTTCGGCCCCCAGGCGCAATTCCGTCTGATCACCCATTTTCCATAGATATTTCGCGCCGATCGAATTGTAGCCGTAGGGGAACTGGTGCCTGCCACCGACCTCCAGAACCGTATCGGAATAGGCATCCTTATCGAAGATCGCGTTTGAGTCGGTCTCGTAGGATCGGCCGTAGAACATCAAGCTATGTTTACCTTCGGCATCGATCGGGAAGGCGACATTGGCGTAGACCTCGCGGGTCTTGAATGATCCGAAGTAAGTTCCCGCCTCACCTTTGAACTTACCGTCGGGCTGCTTGTACTTAACCGACACGACGCCGAGGCCGCCGTTGCCGCCGTAGTACAGGCTCTGCCCGCCGCGAAAGATCTCGACCGAGTCGATGACGCGCGGATCGATCGCGGTTGCGCCCCAGATGTCCTCGAGCGGGGTGCCGCGGTCAAACGTAGGCACGCCATCCACCAGCAGCAGGGTGTCTCGATCGGTGCCGCCGTCGATGCGAATGGTAAATTCGCCTTCGTCAGGCGAATAGCCCACGTTGGCGCCGCGGATCAGTCCGCCCGCCAATTCCGCGAAATTGGTGAACCCGCCGGTGGCGATTTCCGCGTCGCTGACGATCTGCACCTGGGTGCCGAATTTCAAGAAGTCGACGGCGACTTCGGAGACCGCCTCGCGGTTGATGCGCTGGCCTTCCACCACGATGGTTTCGATATGATCGCCCGCGGTGGCGGCTGCCTGCGACTGCGCAAGCTGCGGCGCCGCCTGCGCGAGTTGCGCCGGTCGTGCCTGTCCATTTTGGCCTTGCATCTTCGCCATTTCAGCCTGGGCCCGCGCCAACTCCGCTTGCGCGTCCAGCACACGCTGCTCCGCATCCGAGAGCTGTTGCTGGGCTTGAGCGAGCTGCACGGTGTCCGCTCCGGCTACCGCTTGCGCGTGCGCGATGCTGACTAGGCTGCAGCTTGTTAGAAGAAATGCCCCGAATGAAGCGGCGGAGACACGCGGATACGGCTTTGGTTCGCCGGCGCGAATGCTGCGCGCCGCCGTCGGCGGTTGTTTTGAAGTCATGACGTCTTTCCTTTTTCGCCCGTGAAGAATGGACGAACCACCTTCCCCCGGTCGGCCCATCGAGACCGCCGTGATACCCGCGCGCTGTGACAGCGACGTGAAAGCCGAATTAATTGAATGTGACGCCGAGACATCGCCTCGGCTGCAATTCATTTTCGCAACTTCATGGATTTGTCATGCCGCCTCTGACCGCCCGTCATGATCGGCCGCTAGTCTCAGATGCTGACCCGGAAACTGAGGACAATTCCCATGGACCAACATCCCCGACGTTCATTCTTGAAACTCGCCGGCGGCGCCGTCGGCGGCGGCGCGGCCCTCGCGTCCATGCCGCTTGCCATCAGGCAGGCTCTGGCGATTCCGGCGGCGCAGGAAACCGGCACTATCCGCGACGTCGCTCATGTGGTCATCCTGATGCAGGAGAACCGGTCATTCGATCACTACTTCGGCACCCTGCGCGGCGTGCGCGGCTTCGGTGACCGTCACCCCATTCCGGCAGCGGGCGGCCGCAACGTCTGGGTCCAGTCGGACGGCGAAGGCACACTGTCGCCCTTCCACCTCAACACCAAGACAACCGACGCTCTGCGTGTGCCGGGTACGCCGCACTCTTTCGCCGACACCCAAGGCGCCTGGGGCCAAGGCAAGATGGAGGAATGGCCGCGCTATAAAACGCCCTACTCCATGGGCTATTACCGCCGCGACGACATCCCCTTCCAGTTCGCCCTGGCCGAAGCCTTCACCATTTGCGACTCCTACCACTGCTCGGTGTTGGCGGGCACTGATCCCAACCGGATTGTGTTTTGGTCCGGCGGCAGCTTCGATCCGGAGATGCGCGCCAAGGGCGTGAACTGTACCGACGAACATTCGGAGCCGGACAACTTCCGCTGCTGGATCAAAGGCGCCTTACCGAAGCCCGGCTACAGCTACGCCGGCAACGCTCTGCGCTGGGCCACCATTCCCGATGTGCTGGAGAAGGCCGGCGTCAGTTGGAAGATCTACCAGGACCCCAACAACAACTGGACCGGGGCCATGCACGGCGGCCTGGCCTTCCAGAGCTTCCGCAACTCCAAGCCGGGCGATCCGCTCTACACCAAGGGCATGAGCCACTGGTCTCTGGAGCAGCTCGCCCGCGATGTGCAGGATGGTACCTTGCCGGCGGTATCCTGGATTCTGCCGTCCATGAACTACTCGGAACACCCCAGCGCCTCGACCCCAATCCAGGGCGCCGAGTTCACGGGCAAGGTCCTGCAGGCGCTGACTGCCAACCCCGCGGTGTGGGGCAAGACCGTGTTCTTCCTCACCTTCGACGAAAACGACGGGCAGTTCGACCATCTGCCCCCGCCCGCGCCTCCATCCTATGAAATGGACGGACGCATGGCCGGCAAGGCGACCTTCGACCTCGCGGGGCACTACCTCTGGGATCCTGACCGCAAGCATATCGCGCCAACCGACAAGGTCAGCGGCTTGGTCCGCCCCTTCGGCCTCGGACCGCGCGTGCCCATGTATGTGGTCTCACCTTGGAGCAAAGGCGGCTGGGTGGACTCCCAGGTGTTCGATCACACCTCGGTCGGACAGTTCCTGGAAAAGCGCTTCGGCGTGACAATTCCCGCAATCAGCCCGTGGCACCGGGCGGTCTGCGGCGACATGACCTCGGCGTTCGACTTCGGCGCGCCCAATGATCCGGCATTCCCCGGCCTGCCAGACGCCAGCGGCGCCTCGGCCTTAGTGCTGGCCCACATCCAGCGCCCGCGCATTCTGCCGCCCGAACGCCCCGAGCCGTTGTTCCAGGAACCGGGCGTGCGACCGTCACGCCGCCTGTCCTATGAGTTGAACGTTCAGTCGCGGGTGGAGGCGAACCGCGTGACCCTGGAGTTCCGTAACGCGGGGAAACTCGGCGCGGTGTTTCATGTCTATGACCGCCTGCACCTGGACCGGATCCCCAAGCGCTACACCGTGGAGGCCGGCAAAACCCTATCCGACGTGTGGGAGACAGCCGCCGATGACGGGCGCTACGACCTGTCCGTCTACGCTGTGAACGGCTTCCGCCGCGACATCAAGGGAGACCCCGCCGGCGCCGGCGCGGAGATTGAAGTCCAGTACCGGCCGGCCCAACAAAAAGTCCAGCTCACGGCCCGCAGCACTGCCGCCACCACATTGAAAATTGAGCACAACGCCTACGGCGAAGCGGCCCAGGACATCACTGTACCTGCGGGCGGACGCGCGCAGCGCGAATGGAGCGTGGCCTCGAGCGGAAACTGGTACGACTTCACCGTGACCGGCGCGGGGTTCACACGCCGCGCCGCCGGCCGCATGGAAACCGGCAAGCATGGCATCAGCGATCCGGCCATGGGGGCATGAACGACGTCTATCGCCCTATTTCCCCGGCTCGGTCGTCGAGGCTCCGCCCGCGGCGCGTGCGTACGTCTTCGGCCAATTGCTCCCAGCCTTCAGCCACTTTCACAAACTCCGCGGCGATCTCGTGCGACGCGCATAACATCGCATATCGACGCGCTGCCGCTGCGAAACGGAGGTAAGGTTCGTTTACAATTTTGTTGATGCGAAGACTCCCGTGCGGCCACATCTCCGCGCGGGGGCGCGCTGAGGGGCCGGCATGCTCCGATAGTCAGGGGTAGAAAACCGGAAGCCTTATTGCAACGGCAGGGAGCGCCTCATGTCGCTGCTGGACCGGGCTTTCTTTTATTACACTCTGTGAAGGCTGGGTGCGCTTCGCGCGCGATGCCTTTGCGCGCCAGGGCAAACTAAGCCGGCAGCTCCACCGTGAAGGGCGGCACATCGACGAACTCTTCGTCGCCGGTGGTGTCGTCCTTCCACATCATCACACACTGCACGCCCGGTTCATTGAGAAGGGTCAGGCTGTGGTGCCAGATGTTCGGGCGGTAGGTGATGCCCTCCGCCGGTGCGGTCACGAAGGCCCGCAGCGCCGACAGGTCTGGTCCGCCACCTTCAATATGAGGGCACACCACCAGGAGTTTGCCGCCGCCGCTGAGGGGAATGAAGCTTTGGGAGGAGAACTCGTGCCGCTCCAGTTTGGTGACGGTGAGCGGCAGCGCCGGCAGCGGCAGGCAATGGGCCAGCGCCAGGCTGGGCCAAGCCCCGGGGCGGCCATTATAGAGGGCATCGTCGAACGCCACCTTGCCGGGGGTGGCCGGGGCCACCAGCAGGTCGCCGAAGGGCGCGAAGCCCGCAGCCGTGATACGTTCCGCAACCAGCCGCATGATGCCCGACTTTACTGACTTTATTGAACAATCCCCGGACAATAAGGGGGCCCGCCGGGGTGTCAATAACGCCGGCGGCGTAGTCTCCAGGGCCAATCTAACCCCGTTACATACTTTCGCCAGCCTTGCCGCCCCCTCGGCCCGGCAACATTGCCCAAGTCCGGCCACTTGGGCATTCTCCGGACAGGCACTTTCCGATCACGACCCGCGCCCGAAAGGCAGCATCAGGTGAACGTTTCAGCGCACTTTATTCAACGTCCCGTGGCCGCCTCGGTTCTCATGGCGCTCATTCTTGCGGTGGGCGCTGCCGCCTACCCCTTCCTGCCGATCGCGGCCGTCCCCCAGGTCGACTTCCCAACCGTACAGATCAACGCAAACCTGCCCGGCGCCAGCCCTGAGACCATGGCGGCCGCCGTGGCGCAGCCCCTGGAGCGCCAGTTTTCCCAGATCCCCGGGGTTCTGCAGATGACCTCCACGAGCGTTCTGGGAAACACCCAGATCACGCTCCAATTCGAATTGGACCGCAACCTCGACGGTGCGGCCCAGGACGTCCAGTCGGCCATAAATGTCGCCAACGGCCAGTTGCCGCGCTCGATGCCCTCGCCGCCCAATTACCAAAAAGTGAACCCATCAGACGCACCCATCGCGGCCTATGGCTTCTACTCCGACGTCATGCCCCTGACCGAGGTCGACGACCTTTCGGAAAACCTTGTCCTCCAGCAACTCTCGCAGCTTCCGGGCGTGGGCGAGGTCCGGGTGCAGGGCCAGCAAAAACCCGCGATCCGCATTCAGGTCGATCCCATCAAGCTCGCCTCCGTAGGCTTGAGCCTCGAAGAAGTGCGCACGATCATCAACACCGCATCGACCAACTCACCCAAGGGCAATATCGAGATCGGCGCCAAGGGCTACACAATTCTTGCCAACGACCAATTGACCGAGGCCGAGGCGTTCAACGACGTAGTGCTGGCCTTCCGGAACGGCTCCCAGGTGCGGGTGCGCGACATCGGCCGCGCCGCACCCGGGGCCGAGAACGTCAAGACCGGAGCCTGGAATTTCGAGGGCAAGCCGATGATCGGCTCGTCCATCAAGAAGCAGCCGGGCGCCAATATCGTCGAGACCGGCGATCTGGTGGAGGGCGCCCTTCAGCGCGCGACCAAACTCCTGCCGGCCTCGATCCACATTTATCGCTACATCGACCGGACGCAGACCATCAAGGCCTCCGTCGCCGAGGTGAAAGAGACCCTGCTCATTACTGCGGCCCTGGTGGTGGCGGTCATTTTTCTGTTCCTGCGCAATTTCAGAGCCACGGTCATTCCTGCGCTCGCCATACCGTTGTCGCTGATTGGCACCTTCGCCGGCATGTATGTGTTCAATTACAGCATCGACAATCTCTCGCTGATGGCCATGACCATTGCCGTGGGCTTCGTGGTGGACGACGCCATCGTCATGCTCGAGAACATCTACCGGCATATCGAACACGGCATGGACCCGCACGCCGCCGCCCTCCAGGGCGCCAAGGAAATCGGCTTCACCATCGTGTCCATGTCGGTCTCCCTGGTGGCCGTGTTCATCCCTTTACTGCTCATGGGCGGAATCATCGGGCGCCTGTTCCACGAATTCGCCATGACCGTGAGCATCGCCATCCTGATCTCGGGCGTGGTCTCCCTCACCATCACGCCCATGCTGTGCGCCAGATTTCTCAAGCACGACACCGGCGAGCACAGCGCGCTCTACCGCAAAATCGAGCGCGGCTTCGACGCGATGTTCACCTTTTACCGCCGCACCCTCGACATCGCCTTGGTCCACCAGCGCGCGGTGCTGGCCGTATTCGTGGCCACCGTGGTCATGTCGGGTGTTCTCTATACGCTGGTGCCCAAAGGCTTCTTTCCCAACCAGGACGTCGGCAGCATCTCTGGCGTCACCGAGGGCGCCCAGGACATTTCCTACGCTGAACTTGTGCGGTTGAACGAGCAAGCCCGCGAAATTCTGGCTCGCGATCCA
>CANISR010000015.1 GCA_947470105.1 Fidelibacterota bacterium
CACACGCCGTTGAACTTCTTCACCGGCGGGCCCTTCTGCGGCAGGTTCTGCGGGATGTTGGAGCCGGGGATCGGCAGGCTCTGGGCGAGTGCGGCGCCCGCGCTCAATAAGCCAGAGATCAATAGGGTGGCGGCGACGGCAATTCTCATGGTTTTGCGCCACCGGTGCGGACGAACTTCTGCACGCGCTCCATTTCGGCGGTGTAGAGGTTGCCCTGGCTGTCGAAGGTCACCTGGTGGATGCGGTGGAGTTGGCCGGCGTAGGGGCCGGCGCGGCCCATGACACTCACTTCCTGGCCATTGTCGCGGCGCACGATGCGCACCGCGAAGTTGCCGATGTCGGCGAGGGCCAGGAGGCTCTGGGTCTTGTCGGGCCACAGGCCGATATGGCCGACGGTGCCGCCCGAGGGCGAGCGCGTATCGCGGGCATAGAAGTATTCGGCGACGAAGGTGCCGTCCTTCTTGAACACCTGCATGCGGTTGTTGTTGCGGTCGCAGACATAGACCATTCCGTCGGCGGACGTCTTCACGCAGTGGACCAGGCGGAACTGGGTGGCGGGCGCGTCGCCCGGCTTCGGCGGCGGGGTTTGCAGGTCGGTGGGCGGCTTCCCATACGCGCCCCACATGCGCTTGAACTTGCCGGTGTCCATGTCGAACACGATGATGCGGTGGTTGCCGTAGCCGTCGGCCACGAACACTTCGTTGGATTTTTCGTCGAAGGCCACATCGGACACGCCCGAGAGCTGGGTGGTGTCGAGGCTGCCCTTGGACGGGCCGGCGTGGCCGATCTGCAGCAGGAATTTTCCATCGGCGGTGAACTTCAGGATCTGGCCGTCGGCGGGGCTGCCGTCCTGGGACGCGCGGGTGGCGTTGCCGCCGATCCACACGTTGCCTTTGGGGTCGATGGCGATGCCGTGCTCGGAGGTGGGCCACTCGTAGCCTTCGCCTTTTCCACCCCAGGACTTCACCACGTCGCCGGTCTGATTGAACGCCAGCACCGGCGGCGCGGGCATGCAGCACGCCGCGGTGGGTGGGGTCTGGGCGCCGCCGAGGAGATAGCCCTCGACGGTTTTCGGGCGGTGGATGATCCACATGTTGTCGGCCTTGTCGGCGACGACGCCGGCCAGCACGCCCATGGTCCAGGTATTGGGCAGCGCCTTGGGCCAGAACGGATCGATCTTGTATTCGGGCGCGGCGATCTCGGCCGCGGCAGCCGGCAACGCCAGGCTCATGGCGGCAACGATCAGGAATTTCGGCAGGCGCATTGGTCCCTCCACAGGATGCGCCGATCCTAGCATGGGCCTCAGAAAAAAGGCGGGCCGCATTTAAGCGGCCCTCTTTAAATTGAAAAGAGCGGGCCGCATTTAAGCGGCCCGCCCTCGCAACGCGCTCGATCAGATCAGGTTTCCCCGGGCTGGACCCGGAGCCGGCACCTAGGGTGCGAGCTTATTGATCTTCATAGCGCGATTGATCTGCTGCATCACTTCATTCGACACATTGACCTTGTCCTGATAGGGCGTGCCGGGCGTGCCGTTCTTGGTGTTGCCGTCCACGGCAGGCTTATAAAGGCTGCTGGGGCTATTGCTGGCGAGGGGGCTCTTGGCGACCCACGCGGCGGCGACCTGGTCTTTGGCTTCCGGCGAGGTCGCGGCCATCATGTCGGCGGCGCACGACATGCGCATGTCCTGCGCGATGCCGATGGCGCGGCAGAAGCTGTCGTCGTTGACTTCGGCCCGGACGCCGAAAGAGACGCCCGCGGCTATCACGCCGCCGAGAACCAGAACCGTGAATTTGGTTGCATGTTTCGTCATCACTTCTCTCCTATTGCTTCTTCATCACCGGCAATAAAACGGATGCGGCCGGCAGAGGTTCCGCCTGCAAAACCGAAGCGATGCGCGAATTCACGGCAGAAATTGCAATGGCGTAATTCAACAGGCGCGTGAGGCGCCGCACCAAAAGCGGCGCCGTGCCGTTACACTTTTGATCGGATGAGAGTGCGAGATAAAAACAAGAAAGGAGAGCGTCATGCTCATTGCATCGAACGGAACGGGGTATACCGCGGTACCGCGCGATGACGGCACGTATTCGGTTGAGGTTGTGCGCCCGGGTGATTTGCCCGAGATGGTGCGCGGCTTCATCAGTGAAGGCGATGCGGAACGATGGATTCTGGCCAAGATTGGCCAGCAAAGGCAGCCCGGCGATATGCCGGACATCATGACGGTGGGCCGCAATCCGTAATGTACAGCCACTACGCGCTGCAGCCCGCGGCTACACCCTTCGGTGTGGACGGCAAGGCCACGCTATACTAGGACTCTGGCGTGGAAATGCTGGAACGGTGCAATGCCCAAAATCGACGCTTCTGACGGTTCGCTCAATGCTCTGACGCGTGCGGTATACGAAAATCAACATCAGCGCATCGCCGGCGACGATACCGCCTTTCAGCGCATTTACGACATCTACGAGAACGCCGAATTCGGCATCCCCGCGGGATGGTGGTCGGGGAAAAAGGCGCTGGACGCCGGATGCGGTAATTTCGGCGCGTTCATGCTGTACCTAATCCATCGCGGACCCGCGATGGTCCACGGCGTCGATTTGGGAACGAGCTGGATCGAAAAACTCAGCGCCAGTCTGGCCGCACGGAACGTCGATCCGGAGCGTTTCACTTTGACATCGGGCAGCGTGCTCGACCTTCCGTTTCCTGACGCCAGTTTCGATTTCGTGGCGGTCAATGGCGTGCTGGTGCATCTGGACTCTATGGCGGAGATCGAGAAGGGGTTTGCCGAGGGCGCGCGGGTGTGCGCGCCAGGGGGATATTATTTCACCAGCTACGGTCCGTGTGGCGGCCTGATGATGGACGCCATCTTCCCGGCGCTGCAGGCGTATTACCGGACAAATGCAGACTTCCATCGGTTTATCGACACCGTCACCCCTGCGATCCTCCACGATGCGATCGACGTGGTCGTTGCCGAGACCAAAAAGCGCATGGGCCTCGATCTGGGCGCGGATTTCCTCAAGCCGCTGTTCCACGAAGACTTCTGCGTTTTCCTGCAGAACTATATCCAGCGGCCGACGGACTTCTCCAATGAGTGCACGCCGGAAGTGGTGGAGGATCTATACCAACGCAACGGCTTCACGACGGTGGTGCGCATGAACCACTTCGTCAAGCGCGGAGACATCCGCAAATACTTCGCGCCGCTGCACTACCACGCCGACCACCCGGTCTCCCGTGTGCTCTACGGGGCCGGGTTCGTGCAATATATCGGGCAGAGATAGCCTAGCCGCCGAGCGCCTTGATGCCGGCGCCGGCGATCTGCTCGTCCTGGGCCGACGTCACGCCCGACACGCCGATGGCGCCGATGATCTTGCCGTCGATGATGATCGGCAGGCCGCCCTGCACGGCGGTGATGTTGCTGAAGGTGAGAAAGCCATGGGCGGGGCCGCCGCCGGCGATGAGGTCCTGGAAGGCCTTCGATGGGCGCCGGAAATTCAGCGCGGTGCGGGCCTTGCCCTCAGCCACCACCAGCGAGCCGTACTGGGTGTTGTCCAGGCGATGCAGCATCACCGCGTTGCCGCCGCTGTCGAGAATATAGATCACCACCGACCAGTTGTTGGCATTGGCCTCGGCTTCCGCCGCCGCCATGACTTTCTTGGCGGCTTCGAGTGTGATCGGCGCGCCGTAGGGCGCTGGTCCTTGTGACATGGTGGTCTCCCGCTGTTCTGAAGAGGTGTGACTATTTAAATGCGGCGCTACTTAAGCATTTTGTCGAAGAACGCCGCAATGGCGTGATTGTGCCAGGGGATGGCGTCGCCCGCGCCGTGGAATCCCACGTGGCCGCCGTCGGCGGTTAAGAGGAGCGTGGGGCCGCCTTCGGGCCATAAGCGATTCACATACGCGGCGGCGGGAATCCAGGGGTCGCTGCGGGCGTGAATGACGAGGGTGGGAATCGTGATGCGGTCGACGAGGGGGGCGGCCGACGACCGGCGGTAATAGTCATCGGCGCCGGTAAAGCCATTCCCCGGGGCGACGATCAGATCGTCGAAATCATAAATCGTATGGATGCGGCCGGCGTTGGCGTCATACAGCGCGCGGTGGGTGCCGCTGCTGAGGGCGGCGTCGTCCGTCATGGTCTTGAACAGATGCCGGTGATAGATCCGGTTGCGGGGCGCCATGATGCGGACCTGGGCGGCTTTCAGATCAATGGGCGCGGAGATGCTGGCGCCGGCGATGACGCCGGCGCAGCCCTCGTTCTCGGCCAGGAATTTCAGCACCAGGTTGCCGCCGAGGGATGTGCCGGTGATGAACACGCCGCGGCGCTTGAGGTCGGTGGGCAGGGCTTTGAGCGCATCGCGAAGATCGGCGCTGCGGCCGGCGTGATAGTGCTGACGGGTGAGTCCGCGCGACGGCCCCGCGCCGCGCAGATTGAGACGCAGCACCGGGTGGCCGCGGCGCCGGTGCCAGGCGGCGCTGGTGGCGATATTGGTGCTGTCCTCGTCGCCGGTCAGGCCGTGGATGAGGATCACCAGGGGTTTGCCGTGGTCGTCGTCGGGCATGTTGAGCGCCGCGAGGAGCTCATCGCCGCTGCCGTCGCTCATGGGCAGCGTCAGGCGGATCGTGCCGGAAAGCGCCGGCGCTTTTCCAACCAGGTTATTACGGATGGTCTGGAGGTCGCCGCCGATCCACGGAAAGCGCGGCCGGAACGCGGGCAGCGTGCTCAATCTTTCGGGAGCGTGGTCTGGCGGCCGCTGGGGCCTTCGCCGGGGGAGGCCTGCATGCGCTGGGCGATGATGTCGATGGTGTTGGCCGCCGCATCCTTGAGGTGCTCGTCGCGCACCTGCAGCGCGTCGCCGAGGGCGGCGGCGTGGCGCGCGCGCATCTCGCCGTCTTCGCTCTCGAGGCTTTTGCGCAAGGATTCGATGCCGCTGTCGAAGGCGGCGCCCAGGTCCTTGGCCGCAGCCGGCATTTTCACCTGGATGGCGGAGGCCTGGAGCATGGCCAGATCGCCGGTGACGGCGAGCTTGTCCTCGAACGTGGCGGCCGCGGCGATCTTGCGCTCCACCAAGCCGGCCACCGCCGGAAACAGGGCGCGCAGGCCGTCGTCCAAAGCACCTTGCGCCGCCGGAACGCTATAGGCCGCCGAGCGCAGGTCGACGAATTGATCGAGGGTGTCGTGGGCCGCCGCGGCGCCGGGTTTCAGGGCGCTGGCGGTGGCGCGCCGCACCAGGTCGGCGAACGCGGCCCCGGCGCCCGTGGCGATCTGGGTGGCTTTGTATTGCTGGGCGGTGTCGGCCAGGGACAGGAGTTCATAGGCGTTGTCGAGAGAGTCGCCGACCTTGGCCTCGCGGGTCGCACTTTCATATGCGCGCTGCAGCTCGATCAGCGCCGGATCCGCCGGCGCTTTGCGCGGCGCATCAGCGGCGGAGGCGCTGCCCGGAAGGAACAGGAGCGCGGCCACGATCGCGGCGGAGGTAAAGAGCGAAGACATTTCCCAGCTTCTAAAAAACAGCGGCTGATGGACTACCGCTAGGCGAAGGCTATCACGCCCGGAAAATCCCAGGGTAGAGGCGGGGAGGCCTTTGCAAGCGTCATCACGCGAATTTCACGGGCTGTTGCTTTTTTAGCGAAGCGGCGGAAGCCCCCTAAAACAAAAGGAAAAGGGCCGCTCCTTGCGAAGCGGCCCTGACAATCCGTCATAATTCAGTAGCTAAGCCTGGGCGGTGTCGGTCTCGGCGCCGCTGATGATGTCCATGAGGGCGCGGAAGCGGTTGCGCACCTTGCTGTTGTCGATGGCCCAGTAGGCCTTCACCAGCAGCTCGGCTTCCTCGTCCGGAAGCGCGTCATCGGTGTTGCGTTCGGTGACGGCGAGGGTCCCGCCGTCCTGCTGCAGGCCTTCGAAGAACCATTCGACCGGGCACTCAAGGGCGCAGGAGATGTCCCATAGGCGCGAGCCGACGAGGCGGTTCACGCCGTGTTCGTATTTCTGCACTTGCTGCCAGGACAGACCGATGCGGTCGGCGAGTTCCTGCTGCGATAGGCCGAGGCGGGTGCGGCGCAGGCGGACGCGGCCGCCGATGTGTTTGGCGATGGCGTAGGGCTCAGCAGGCCCGCCGTCGGAGTCCACGGTGATGCTGTCGTCGGACGGAGCCCGCCCGGAAACTGTGTTGGCGGAGATTGTGCTGGTATCCATGAAGCCGGCCCCTCTGGCTGGTGGGTGGGGTCCGCAGGGCGGGCGAGCGCAGGGGCGTGCATGCAAATTCCCCGTTGCTCGCCTTCCGCGAACAAGGGGCCAACGCCGGTGTACGGGAATTGTTCCCTGCGAATTGCAAAGATCCCGAGAAAATGTGTCCCCGGCGGGTTTAGGGCTCTGTTTTCAGGGGCTTTTATCTGGCCGGGCCGGTTTCCAGGGGGAGGGCGGGGTCGGCGCCCCATTCCACCCAACTGCCGTCGTAAATGGCCGTATCGGCCTTTCCCGCCAAAGCCGCCCCCAAGGCCAGAGTGCAGGCCGACACCCCGGAGCCGCAGGAGGTGACCAGGGGCTTGGACAGGTCGATTCCGGCCTGGTCGAAGGCGGCCTTGATGGCGGCGGGGTCCTTCCAGGTCTTGGTCTCGGCGTTGAGCAGGGTGAGGAAGGGCAGGTTCCTGCTGCCGGGAATATGGCCGGAGCGTAGGCCCGCCCGCGGCTCGGGCTCGGTGCCGGCGAAGCGTCCGGCGGAGCGGGCGTCCAGAAGTTGGCGGCCGGGTGCGAGGGCGCGGACATCATCTTGCATGAGGACGCGGCCCAGGGGCGCGCGGGCGGTGAAGGTCTGGGGCGCGAAAGCGGGAACCTGCTGGTCCATGGGCCGGTTCTCGGCGAGCCACTTGGTGCGTCCGCCGTCCAGCACGCTGACCTTGTCGTGGCCGAAGGTCTTGAACATGAACCACACCCGCGCCGCCGCCAGTGCGCCGCCGAGGTGGTCATAGACCACAATGTGGTGGGCGTTGCCGATGCCGAGGGCGCCGACTTTGGCGGCGAAGATTTCAGCCGAGGGGAAGGCGTGCTCTTTCTTGCCGTTGGGGTCAGCCACGTCGTTGATATTGAAGAACTGCGCGCCCGGAATATGGCCGGCGTTGTACTGCTCCAGCGCCGGTGCGATGCCGCCGGGCACGAAGTAGCTGGCGTCGAGGATGCGCAAGTTAGCATCCTTGAGATGGTCGGCGAGCCAGGCGGTATCCACGAGGATGGGCGCGGTCATGTCAGGGCCTCCACTTCTTTAAAACTTTGTCGCGGTTCAGGAAGAACCATTGGGCGGCGATGAGGCTGGCGGCGTTGTTGAGGCGGCCGTCGTCGAGCAGGGCGCGGAGTTCGGCTTCGTTCACCACGCTGGCGCGGATCACTTCATGTTCGGTGGCGACGCCGAAGATGCCCCCGGCGCCTTCGGTGGAGATGCGGCCGAGGTACAGCTTCGTGGTCTCGGTCGCGCCGCCGGGGCTTACGAGATAGTGGTGCATGGGCCACAGGTCCATGACCACGCGGCCGGTTTCCTCTTCGGTTTCGCGGGCGGCGACGGCTTCGGCGGTTTCGCCGGCCTCGATGATGCCGGCGGCCACCTCGATCTGCCAGGGCTCCATGTGTCCAGCATAGGCGCCGATGCGAAACTGCTGGATCATGACGAATTCGCCGCGCACAGGATCGTAAGGCAGGATCGCCACCGCGTGACCGCGCTCGAAGACCTCGCGGCGCATAACCTCGGTCCAGCCGCCGTCGAAGGTGGGATGGCGCAGTTCATAGGCGTCGATGCGGAAATAGCCCTGGAAGACCGTGGTTTTGACGCGGATATCGGGTTCGCCAGGCGGTGGTGTGAGGTTCATGAAGGTAGGACTATCATGCCGGCACATATGAACGGGAGTCCCACATGACCACTGAAGTGACCGTCACAAGCGCCGGGCACAGCGCCTTCGCGGTGGAGATCGCCGCCGGCGCGCATCACCTGACGGCGGACGAAGCCAAAGACCTGGGCGGCGACGACACCGGCCCGCCGCCCCACGACTTTCTGCTGGCGGGCCTGGGCGCCTGTACGGTGATGACCTTGAAGCTTTACGCCGCGCGCAAGAAGTGGCCGCTGGAGCAGGTGGCGGTGCGCCTCACCCGGCGCAAGGTCAAAGCCGCCGACTGCCCGGACTGTGTCACCAAGGACGGCGACGTCGAGGAAATGACGCGCGAGATCACGCTGACGGGCCCCCTGGACGCCGAGGCGCGGGCGCGGCTGCTGGACATCGCCAGCAAATGCCCGGTGCACCGCACATTGACCGGCGAGATCAAGATCAGGACCGCACTTGTATAGAGTTCGTTAACCGTAAGGTTTTGTTCACTGATTTGGCTCAATATGGATAGCTAGCCACGTCCTCATCCGGGTCCAATGGTCGGAAAGCGCGAACCACTCGACATCTTCTTCGAAATGCCGCTGAACAAGTGGCAGATTTTCGACAGTAAGACGCTCGCCAATTCCAAGGTCGTGCTGTTGCAGGACCTGAAGCCGGTTGTCGACATGTTCAATTCCGCCGGTGTGGGCATCGGCATCCGCACCGCCATGGAAGTGATTAGCGAGCTGGGCCTCAACGAGCACGACCGCCGCCGCCTGGTGGCGATCATGAGTGCGCGCAGCTTCGACGTCTATTCGGTGCGCGCGGCGCTCAATGACTACATGACCGACGCCGAGCTGGAGCAGATCAAGCTGCCGGCGAAGGAACAGGAGCGGCTGCAGCAGTACATGAGCAACTATTCGCGCGGCTTGCTCAAAGTGATTCTCGAAGGCACCGACACCAAGGTCACCAGCCGCTCGTCGCTGTCGACCATTCTCGAAGGCGCCAACCGCGGCGCGGTGCTCAAGAACCTGATCGACATCGCCGGCAAGCTGCGGATCGAGCCGCAGGGGATCGTGGTCTATATCTCAAAGCTCAGCGAGATCATCCTCGCCATCTCCTATTATCAGCGCGTTTGCGACACCATGCTGCCGGACCTGCGCGAGATGCTGGGGGAGGTGAAGAAGCTCCACGACCAGCCGGGCCTGCAGAGCCGCTTTCCGGGCCTGCGCGAGGAAACCCAGGTGGCGCTCGACAACGGGCGCAATACCGTCGTCACCCTCAACGGCTACTTCGACCTGTTCCACAAGGTGGAGAAGTTCTTCGACGACATCACGCCGGAGAAGTTCAAGAGCATGCGCGAGAGCGTGGAAGTGCACTACCGCGCCATCGGGATGATCGTGTGCTTCTGGCAGATCAAGATCAACGACTGGCGCGACCGCTTCTGGGACGAGCGCGGCCGCCGGCGCGATTCAACGATCGAGCAGAAGTACAACTTCTTCAAAGACACGATTTACCACAACCTTTACACCATCGAGGACAACCTCGGGCTGTTGAAGGAAGCCAAACTCGATATCTAGGGGAACTTCCGGCCCCACTCTCCGTTAGGTCCTGACATCTGGCGCGCTTCAAGCGCAGCGAAGCATTCAGAACCGGACAGGAGGGTTATATGAACAAGCACACCATGATCATGCTGAGCGTGGCGAGCGCCATTGGCCTTTCGCCGTTTGTCGGCCCGACGTTCGCGGGGGACGACCTCAAGACGCAAAAGACCATCAAGCCGGCGACGCTTACTTACGCGGCGACGCCCAACCGTACAGACGCCGCCGCCATGATCGGCCATAAGGTCGAGGACATCAGCGGCAATAACGTCGGCGAGATCGAAGGCATCCACATCGGCAAGGACGGCAAAGTGGCCGACGTTGTCGTGGGTGTGGGCGGCTTTCTTGGCGTAGGCCAGCGCGATGTCATGGTGAAGTGGTCATCGCTGCGCATTATTAAGGACGCGGACGCGGTCGATAAGATCGTGCTCGCGACCACCAAGGACGAACTGAAGACGATGACAGCGTATAAGTTCGAACGACCTGATCAGCGCCGCACCATTTTCGACGCGCCGATGTAACGTTATTGGCGAATCCGATCTGGAGTGAGTGCTGATCGCTGCCGCCGGGATGGTGCTTAACTGCGCCCCCGGCGGCAGGCGTTTTGAGACTAGAGAATCTTCAGGACATTCTCAGGTGGGCGTCCGACCGCGGCTTTGGCGCCGTTGACCACAATGGGCCGTTCGATCACCGCCGGGTGCTTCGCCATGGCGGCGATGAGGTCTTTCTCATTGAGAGCGCTGGGGTCAATACCGGCTTCTTTCGCTTCCGCTTTGCGCAGGATCGCAGAGGCCGGAACCCCCAGCAGCTTGACGATACGGGCGAGTTCAGCGGCCGACAGCGGGGTCTTCAGATATTCGACGACCGTGGGCGTGAGGCCCTTTGACTCCAGCAGCTCCAAAGTCTGGCGCGACTTGGTGCAGCGGGGATTGTGATAGATGGTGAGGGGCATCTCGCCGGAGCTCCGTCGTGGGAAATTAAATGTACCAGGTACAATTTCGGCACGCGATGAGTCTGGACAGGCGCCGCGGCATATTAAATTGTACCTGGTACATTTAATTCTGAGCTCGAAAGCCTCCTCCGCGTGGAAATCGCCCAAGTCCGGTACTTCCTGACCTTGTGCCGTGAGTTGAACTTCACGCGGGCGGCGGAGCTGTGCCATGTGTCGCAGCCGGCGCTGACCAAGGCGATCAAGAACCTGGAAGAGGAATTTGGCGGTGAGTTGTTCCGGCGGGAGCGCGGCAACACGCACCTCACCGACCTCGGCCGCCTGGTCCGCCCGCATCTGGAGCAGGTCACCGCCGCCACCGACACCGCCCGCGAAGAGGCCCTCAGCTTCCGCAAGGTCAGGAAGGCGCCGCTGCGCCTCGGCGTCATGTGCACCATCAGCCCTCCGGTGATGGTCGGATTCCTGCGCGCGGTGCGCGAGCGCATCCCGACCGTGGACCTGGCCATCAGCGAGCATCCGGGCCCGGCGCTCATCGAGACCATGCTGAAGGGCGAACTGGATGTCGCCCTGGTCGGCATGCCCCGGTTGCCCGCGCGCCTCGACGCCATACCGCTTTACACGGAACGCTACGGCGTGGCCTTCGCCAAGGGCCACCGCTTCGAGTTGTTGAACGCCATCCCGGTGCGCGAACTGGCCAACGAGAACTATGTGGAACGGGTGCTGTGCGAATACCAGGACCACTGGGACGCCCTGAAGCTGGGCTGGGACGTGGACGTGAACGTGCGCTACCGCAGCGAGCGCGAGGATTGGGTGCAGGCGCTGCTGTCGGCGGGCATGGGCTGCGCCATCGTGCCCGAGTTCATGCCCCGCCTGTCCAACGTGGCCTTGCGGCTGCTGGCCGATCCGGGCGTGGAGCGCACCATCTCACTGGTCACGGTGGCCGGCCGGCGCCAGGCGCCGGCGGTGAAGGCTGTCGTGGACCTTGCGCGGCGCTATCGCTGGGAACTGGGCTAAATCCGGGGCTTCCCTGTCACGATAACTTGCGGTTATCGAACTTCACACTAAGCGGTATTGGCCGCGCCGCGGTGCGCGCGCCTAAGGTCTCTCATCGCGCCACCCAATCCCGGGCGGCGGAACGGGAGATACACCATGAACCGTCAGATCAAGATTGCCTCCACCCTGGCCGCCGCCGTCATCGGCGCCGCGGCTTTCGCCGGTGCAGCCCAGGCCGCCGACAAGGCCAAGGGCGGGGCCGCCCACGAACATTGCTACGGCATCGCCAAGGCCGGCGAGAACAACTGCGCCGCCGCCAACGGCAAGCACTCCTGCGCCGGCGAAGCCAAAGTGAATTTCAGCGGCCAGGAATTCAAGGAAGTGGCCAAAGGCACCTGTGAGCAGATGAAGGGCAGCGTGAAGCCGTTCGACGGCACCAACCCGAACCTCAAGGGCTAAGCCGCAGGCCGCCGCCCTCATCTGGGCGGCGGCCATGCCTGGAGAACGCCAATGATCACTTCCGCGAAACTTGTCTCAGTCCACGCGCGCACCACCGGCGCGCTCGCGCGCTATGTCAGCCCGGTGTTCGACCTGGCGGTGCGCCTGTGGATGGCCAGCGTGTTCTTCAAGTCGGGCCGCACCAAGATCGCGGACTGGGGCGCCACGGTCGCCCTGTTCGAGGACGAATACCAGGTGCCGGTGTTGCCGGCCGAAGCCGCGGCGGTGCTGGGCACGGCGTTCGAGTTGTCCATGCCGGTGCTGCTGGTGCTGGGCCTGAGCACGCGTTTCGCGGCCTTGCCCCTCATCGCCATGGCGCTGGTCATTCAATTCGTCCTGGGGGCAGCCAACCCAGATTACGACAACGTTCAGCACATCTACTGGCTGTTCCTGCTGGGCATGATCGTCATCAAAGGTCCCGGTCCCCTGTCCCTAGACCATCTCATCCTGAAACGTTTCGCATGAGCCGCCGTTGGCCCCGGCGCCGCCCTGTGACTACACTGGCACAGGCTGGGGACACGGGATGCAGGACGACGACGTAAGCGCGCCGCAGACAAGGCAACGCAATCTTCCGCTGGCGGCCTTGCTGCTGGCGGTGGTGGCCGCGCTGACGGGTATCGTCAGCGGCGCGGTGATCTTCGAGAACTACCGCCGCGGCGTGCAGACGGCCATGGACGTGGGCCATCAGCTGTTCGACAACCTGCGCACCGAAATCGCGGTCCAGCAGCAGCAGCTGGTGCAGCCGCTGGAAGCGGCGCTGGGCATCCTCGAACACAGTCCCGCACTGGGGCGCAAGGCGCCGGCGGAAATGAACGCGGCGTTCTTCGCCGTCCTCGAGGCCAATCCCCAGATCACGGAACTGCGCATCGCCTACGACGATGGCGACAGCTTTGCCATCGGCAACCTGGGCGGCGAGGAGGGGCGGCTGCGGTCCGCCCTGCTCGCGCCGGCGGAGGCGCGGTTCTTCGGACGCCGGGTGGCGGAGGGGGAGATCACCTGGACCTATATCGGCGCCGATCATCAGCCCCTCGGCGCGTTCTCCACGCCCATTCCGCCGGCGGTGATGGGCCTAACGCCGCCCTGGGTGACGGCCGCGCAGCGGGCGCCAGGGCGTATCGTACAGACCAAAGCCGATATCTTGCCGTCGCTTCACGCCGCCGGGGTGACCTTCGCCGCCACCTTCGCCGGCGACCACCCCGGCGTCATCGCCACGGACGTTTCCCTGGGCCAGCTTGCGCAGCTTCTGGGGTCGCTGAAATCCAGCGATGACGACCAGATCTTCATCTTCGATGCCGACGACACCTTGCTCGCGTCATCAGACTCGGATCCGGTGATGGAGAAGGAGGGGCGCCTTACCCTCGCCACCACCGCCGCCCTCGACGTGCCGGTGATCCAGGCCATGATCGCCAAATTCCGGGGCGGCGGCTCATTTCCGTTCGCCACCCTCGGGATCGGCGGCGCGCACTATCTGTCGTCGGTGATCGCCATCGGCGCGGAAGACCCGGAGCGCCCTGCTACCTACCTGGGCCTGGCGCTGCCGGACGTGACCTTCACCGGCACGCTGATCGAGACCAGCCGCGAGAATGCGCTGATTTCGCTGCTGATCCTGCTGGCCGCCGTCCCCATTGTGGTGCTGGTGTCGCGTCGCCTGTCGCGGCCTCTGCGCCGCCTGCAGGAGATCACCGACGGCATCGCACGGCTGGATCTCGATTCCGATGTGCAGGTGTCCACCCGCATCACCGAGGTGGCGCGGCTGAGCTCGTCCATCGGCCATATGCGCAATGCGTTGAGCGAGGTGGCGAAGTTCGTGCCCAAGACGCTGGTCACCGACCTGCTGCGGTCCGGGCGCCAATTGCGGGTAGAAGGCGAGCGCCGCCAGTTGTCCATGGTGTTCACCGACGTCCGCGACTTCACGCCCATGGTGGAGGCGGCCGCCGCGGACGACCTCATGGCGCAGATGTCGGAATACTTCGACGCGCTCGCGGGCGCGATCCTCACCCACCAGGGCACCATCGACAAATATATCGGCGACGCCATCTTCGCCTTCTGGAACGCGCCGGTGCCGCATGAACGGCACGCGTTGCGGGCCTGCGAAGGCGCGCTTGCTGCCCGCGCCGCCTCGAAGGCGTTGAACCGGAGGTGGGCGGCGGCCGGACGCCCCGAATGGCACACCGGGTTCAGCGTGCATGTGGGCGATGCGGTGGTGGGCAACGTGGGCTCCCGCGACCGGCTCAATTACACCGCCATCGGCAACGCCGTGAATGTGGCGGCGCGGGTCGAAGGCCTGACGCGGTTTTACGGATCGGAGATCCTGGTGACCGCCGCGGTGGTGGAGGCTGTGGGACCGGCCATGCGCTTCAGGCAGGTGGACACGGTGTTGCCCAAGGGCGTGTCGCAGCCGCTGGTCCTTCACGAACTGCTGGGCGCAGAGATCACGCCGGCGGAAGAGGACCAACTTCAGGCGTGGGAAGTGTTCTATGCCTTGTATGCCGCGCGCGACTGGTCACGGGCCCGCGCGGCCATTGCCGCCTTTACGGCGGCATATCCCGACGATCCGTTGGGCAAGGTGTTTGCGGAGAGAATGGCTGCGTTCACGGTTTCACCGCCGCTCCCAGATTGGGACGGCGCAACGCGGTTTGAGAGCAAATGATGGGAATTAAATGTACCAGGTACAATTTCGGCCATCGATGGGTCTGGCCAGGTGCGGTGCCCATTAAATTGTACCTGGTACATTTAATTCTGGGCACGCCTACAAAGAATTAACCCCGAGGCCCGCGCGCGAAGCGCGCAAAAGAAAAGACGAGCCATCGCTGACGGAAAGACAATCGCCGAGGCGATGGGCACGCCTATAAAGAATTAACCCCGAGGCTCGTCATTCTGACTTGCACTCGGGGCGTTGGTCACTTCTTTGACGCGGGCGACCCCGCGTCTATCTCTGAGCCTCAGGGGAGAGGCGTTATTCTTTCACCACGCCTTTGACTTCTACCAACTGCGAGGCGATCGCTTCGTTCAGTTCGTTATGGGCGGCTTCGAGTTCCTGGATCTTCACGCGGAAATTCTTGAGCTGCTCCAACTCGGCGTCGGTGATGGGCTGGCGGTTGGAGGCGATGGCGAGGGTGGTGCCGATGTATTTGGCCTTCAGTTCGGCGACCATTTTCGCGAGGTCGATCATTTCGTGCGGATCGATGACATCCACATGGCGTTTCAGCGCGCGGCGCATCTCGTCCTCGATGATGTGATTGATGTGGCGGTTGAACTGGCTGGCCGTGAGAGGCGCGGTCGCGGGCGCGCGCTTTTCAGCGACGGCGACGGAACCTTCGGACTTGGCGGAGCCGTCGCGGCGGCGGACGGCGATGAAATCGATCACGGACATGAAAACTTCCTTTTGGCCTTTGGCTGCGCTTTTTTGGATGACGTGCGTTTACCGCCCGTCGACAGCTCTGGCCCTTAATAAGCAACAAGCGTGCCAATGGAAAAAGACATGAATAACAATATGTTCGGTGGAGCCGTCCGGCCACCGCAGCGCCGAGACTGCCGCCTTTTGCCACCTCGCTAGGTAACCTCTGCCGGGTGTTTCCTCTGCGGCCGGAAATGCTCTAACGTCTTGCCGGGGCTTATTTTGGTACAGGGGGTTACATGTCAGAGGCACCGCAGCGCACCGGCGGACTTTTCATCAAGAAATCCGTGGCGCAATGCCAGCGCGAGGCCACCAATCACAGCCTCAAACGCACCCTCGGCCCTGTAAACCTCGTCCTCCTCGGCATCGGCTGCATCATCGGCGCCGGCATTTACGTCATGACCGGCAACGCGGCGGCGAACTTCGCCGGACCGGCCGTGCTGCTCTCCTTCATCATCGCCGGTGCGGCCTGCGGCTTCGCCGGCCTGTGCTACGCCGAACTGGCCTCCACCATGCCGGTGGCGGGATCGGCCTACACATATTCATACGCCGCCATGGGCGAGCTGCTGGCCTGGACCATGGGCTGGCTCCTGGTGCTGGAATACGGCGTCGCCGCCGCCACCGTCGCTGTCGGTTGGTCCGGCTATGTCAAAAGCTTCCTCACCGACGTGGGCCTCGCGGTGCCCATATCGCTGGCCTCTTCCACCATCCAGTCGGCGGCCGACGCCACCGGGCAGTTGGTGTTCTCCGCCACCGGCAACATCAACCTGGTGGCCGCGGGCGGCATCCTCATGGTGACCGGCCTCTTGGTGCTCGGCGTGTCGGAATCGGCCCAGGTCAACAACGTCATCGTCTTCATCAAGGTCGGCGTGCTGGTGGCCTTCGTGCTCGCCGGCGTCGGCTTCATCGAGCCGGCCAACTGGACGCCTTTCATCCCCGAGAACGAGGGCGGCTTCAAATATGGCGTGCCCGGCGTGTTCCGCGCCGCCTCCGTGATCTTCTTCGCTTATGTGGGCTTTGAGGCGGTGTCGACCGCCGCGTCCGAAGCCCGCAATCCGCAGCGCGACATGCCCATCGGCATTCTCGGCTCGTTGTTCGTCTGCACGGCGATTTACATGATCGTCGCCGCGGTCCTCACCGGCATCGTGCCCTACAACCAGCTCGGCGTGCCGGAACCCATCGCCGTGGCGGTGGACCGCATGGGCATGCCGACGTTCTCGTTCTTCATCAAGGTGGGCGCCATCGCCGGCCTGTCGTCGGTGATGCTGATCCTCACCTATGGCCAGTCGCGGGTGTTCTTCGCCATGGCGCGCGACGGCCTGTTGCCGCGCATGTTCTCGGTCATCCATCCGAAGTTCCGCACGCCGTGGAAGGGCACCATCCTGCTGGGCGGCCTGATTGCCATCGCGGCGGCGCTCCTGCCCATCACCATCCTCGGCGATCTGGTCAGCCTGGGCACGGCGTTCGCCTTCGCCATGGTTTGCGCCAGCGTGCTGTGGCTGCGCAAAGCCCGTCCCGACCTGCATCGTCCGTTCCGGGCGCCGGGCGGCGTGTGGGTGCCGATCTTCGGCATTCTCTCCGCCGGCGTGCTGGCGGCCCCTCTGATCATCGACGTCATCGCCAAGGCCGGCAACGGCGACCCGATCCCGGCCTATATCATCGGCAGCTACCTGGTCATCGGCGCGCTGGTTTATGCCTTCTACGGCTACAAGCACTCGCGCATCGGCCACGGCCTCGAGATCCTCGACGATTCACCGCTGCCGGGCGTCCTGCAGGCCCAGGCCAGAGGCCTCGACGAGAAATAGAGGTCAGGTCTTCGGGACGAAGGCCGCGGCGATTTCCATGGCGGCGTGGTTGAGCAGCGCGGTGATGCGATCCAGGGCCTGATCCGGCTGCGGCGTTTGATCTGTCGTGAGCGCCGCGCGCGGCAACGTCGCCGCCAGGCTGGCGATCACACCGGGCCCCAGGCGCACCGGCACCGCCAGGCTGATTTCCGCCTCATGGTCGGTGCGCGCCGATCCGCGCGCCGAGACCGCGGCCAGAGTCTCCAGGATATTTTCGCTCACGGTTTCCACCAGCCGCGCCACGTCCAGCAAGGCGGCGCATTGGGCCGCGGGCAACGCCGCCAGATAAGCCAATCCCGCGGCGCTGCCGGTCAAAGGCAGGCGGCCGGGCAGGGCCGGGGCGTCACTCAAGGGATGCGCCTTCAGCTCCGCGCCGTGCAAAGTGGCGAGCCACAAGGGCCAGGCGAAATCCTTGGCCAGGACGGCGACGGCGGGTTTGGCCAACCGTGCGATCCAGGGCTCGCCGTCAAAGCCGTCGGCCAAACGGTGCACGCCGGCCAACAGACTGTAGCGCTCCTCTGGCGTGCGCATGGCGAGGCCGGCGGCGCACAGGGTTTCCAGCACGCGGTAGGCCGTGGTGCGCGCGAGGCCCGTGGTGTTGGCGATTTCCGTGACGCTGGCATTTGCCTGGCGATTGAGGGCTTCCAGCACCGACAGCCCACGGGTCAACGCCCGGATGGCGCCCGGCGCACTGGTATTCTCCGCGGCTTGTTCTCCCCCGGGCGCTTCCGCCAGGTCATCGTCGTCCGGTTCTTCGCCCGTCATGCCTGCTGAATTCCCTCACCCTGGCCCCCATGTTACTGTGGTGTCCGACAGGTGGACAGGCATTTGGCTATTACAAATATATCTCGCGTTTCCGAGACGATTCTCACAATCGAGGGCAAGGACGGCGTCGATCCGGCGTCGAGCGATGCCGCGCGCCGCCAATTCCGCGACACCCTTGGGCATTTCTGCACCGGCGTCACGGTCATGACCGCGCTGGTGCCCGGGACCCAGGAACTGGTGGGCATCACGGTGAGTTCCTTCAACTCCCTGTCCCTCGACCCGCCGCTGGTGCTGTGGAGCATCGCCAAGGACTCCGTCAGCTACGGCAGCTACCAGGTGGGCAGCGCTTTCGCCGTCAATGTGCTGTCGGCGGAGCAGGACCAGCTCGCCATGCGCTTCGCCCGCACGGGCCGCGACAAGTTCGACGGCGTGCCGCTCCACCCGGGCCTCGACGGCGTGCCGCTGCTGGAGGGCTGCGTGGTCTATCTCGAATGCCTGACGGAAGCGCGCTACCCCGGTGGCGACCACGACATCATTGTCGGCCGGGTCAGGCGCATCTACAACATCGGCCGCGCGCCGCTGCTGTTCCATACCGGTTCCTTGCGAGGCCTCAGTGTCTAAAGTTGATGCCGCTACCATCGCCTTCGCCCACCATCTGGCCGATGTGTCGGGCGCGGTGATCCGCCCTTATTTCCGCGCCCCCATCGACGTGACCGCCAAGGCCGCCATGATCAACGGCAAGCCGGTATTCGATCCGGTGACCGAGGCCGATAAAGGCGCCGAGCGCGCCATCCGCGCTGTGATAGAGGCCCAGCGTCCCGACGACGGCATCCTCGGCGAGGAATACGGCGAGAAGACAGGGAAGAACGGCCTGCGCTGGGTGCTCGACCCCGTCGACGGCACCCGCGCCTTCATCAACGGCCGCCACGAATGGGGCACGCTGATCTCGCTTGAGGACAATGGCGTCCCGGTGCTGGGCATGATCGACCAGCCGTGGCTGGGCGAACGTTTCTTCAGCGTCAACGGCGCATCTGCGTTGCATGAAAAAGGCAAGACCTCGCCGCTCAAGGTGCGGCCCTGCGCGGGCCTGTCGGACGCGCTGCTGTGCGCGACCACGCCTGAGTCGTTCCCCAAGCTGGGCCCCGGCGCCTGGGAGGCCTTCGGCCGCGTCGACGACGCAGTGAAACTCACCCGCTGGGGCGGCGACTGCTACATCTTCGCGACCCTGGTGATGGGCTTCTGCGACCTGATCGTGGAATCGCTTTCGAAACGCTGGGACATCTCCGCCCTGATCCCGCTGGTGGAGGCCGCCGGCGGCGTCATCACCGACTGGAAAGGCAACGAGCCCGGCGACGGCGGCGGCGTGGTCGCGGCCGGCGACAAACGCGTGCATGCGGCCGCGCTGGAGTTGCTGAACGCGTAAGAGGTGATGGTGCGCCACAGCCGCTTCCCACGCCGGGGTTTTATTGCCGCTACTGGAGCTATGCTCTGTGCGGGTTCATTCCCGTGCCGTGCGGCGGACGGCATCGCCGACATCGAGAAGGCATTGGGCGGCAGGATCGGCATAGCTGCGATCAACCCTGCGAGCCATCGCAGCTTCCGCCACCGCTCGCATGAGCGGTTCGCTATGTGCTCGACCTTCAAGGCGTCTTTGGCGGCAATGATCCTGCGGCGTGCGGAAAGCGGCGCGCTGTCGCTGGAAGAAACTATCGCCTATGGCAAAGCCGATTTATTGCCCACGTCGTCCGTAACGGCGGCGCATGTGGATCAGGGAAGCTTGAGCATTGAAGAGTTGTGCCAGGCGGCTGTCGAAGTCAGCGATAATGCTGCGGCGAATCTGCTCTTGCGCAGAATCGACGGGCCTGCCCAACTGACGGAGTTCTTCAGGTCCATCGGCGACAAGGTCAGCCGCCTCGACCGCATGGAGTTGGAGCTCAATTCCAACGAACCCGGTGATCCGCGCGACACGACCACGCCCGACGCGATGATTGAGGACCTTAAGGCCTTTCTGCTCAGCGATCAGGTGTTGACTCCGCCGTCGCGAGATCGGCTGACCCGTTGGATGATCAACGAGCAGAACGGCAGAAATCGGATACGCTCCGCCGTGCCGCCGTTCTGGAAGGTCGCCAACAAACCGGGCACGAATGCAAATGGCGCGGTCAACGACATTGCGGTGGTGTGGCCGGAAGGCGGTTCGCCCATAGCCATCTGCATCTATACAGATGCACCCGGTGCTACACTAACCCGGTCAACTGACGCGATCGCGGCGGCCGCGAAAGCGGCGCTTGCTCAGATTTTGTAACCGGCATTCAGGGCGCTTGTCCCCTATCGCCCGGGCAATACTTCCGTCTCAAGAGAGCAGCGCGGCGGCTATTGCTTCCGCGAGGGGAACGGCTAGAGTCCTAGCCCTATAACAGGCGGGGGGCACCATGACATACCGTTCCATTCTGCGCGCGGCGTTGATCGCGTGTCTTGCGCTTTCGGCCTGTTCAAAAGAAAAGCCCTACGCGGTGGAAGAGGTGTCGCTGGCGCAGATCTCGGCCGATCTCGCGGCCAAGAAGACCACGGCGGTGGCGGTGACGCGGGCCTATATGGACCGCATCAAGATGTACAACGCGCCGCTCAACGCGATCATCGTCGTCGCCCCGGATGCGCTCGAACAGGCCAAGGCCTCGGACAAGCGCCGCGCCGAAGGAAAAGCGCTGGGCCCGCTGGACGGCATTCCAATCGTGCTCAAGGACAATTTCGACGCCACCGGCATGCCCAACACCGCCGGCTCATTCGCGCTGGCCGAAAATATTCCAACCAAGGATGCCGAAGCCACCAAACGCCTGAAGGACGCGGGCGCCATCATCCTCGCGAAGGCCAACCTCTCGCAATGGGCCGGCTACCGCACCACCGATTCCTTTGCCGGCAGCACCGTCGGCGGCACGCCCCATAACCCTTACGACCTCACCAAATCCGCGGCCGGCTCCAGTTCCGGTTCCGGGATTTCCATGGCCGTCAGCTTCGCGGCCGGCGCGCTCGGCACCGATACGTCCGGGTCCATCACCGGCCCGTCCAATGTGAACGGCATCGTCGGCTTGCGCCCGACCCGGGGCCTGGTGTCCCGGCGCGGCATCGTGCCCATCACCGAGCTGCAGGATACCGGCGGGCCCATGGCGCGTTCGGTGACGGATGTGGCCATGATGCTCAATGTGCTGGCGGGCTCCGATGCGGGTGACCCGCGCACGCAACCTGCCGATAGCCACAAGACCGACTATGCCAAGGCGCTGAACGCCGGCGCCCTGAAAGGGGCCCGCATCGGCGTGCTCCGCCCGCAAGGCAATGCGGAGAAGAATACCGCGCCGGTGTTCGATGCGGCCCTCGAAGTCCTGAAGGCGCAAGGCGCCGAACTGGTGGAATTGCCGGTGACCCTCGAGAACCTCAACCAGATCGGCCTCGAGGCCGAGGCTTATAACTTCGCCCACGACATCGCCGCCTATCTGGCTTCGGCGCCGCCGGCGGTGAAGGTGCGCACCGTCGATGACCTGCTGGCCTTCAACAAGTCCGACCCGCGCGAGTCAAAGATCAGCGCGATCTATTGGGAAGAGGCGGCAGCCTCCAAGGGCGACCTGCAGAATCCGCGCTACCTGGAACTGATGGAAATGATCCAGCGCAAGGCGGGACCCGAGGGCTACGACGCACTGTTCTCGCAGAACCAGATCACGGCCTTCGTCACCGTGGCGGGCGCCCCTGCGGGCGTGATCCCCGCGGACGGAACGCCGCGCAGCGGCGGACGCGGCGAAGGGCCGGGGTCATTCACGCGCAACGCGGCCATCGGCGGATATCCGATCCTCACCGTGCCCATGGGCAATGTGGAAGGGATGCCGGTGGGGCTCTCCTTCGTCGGGCCCCAGTGGTCCGAACCGGCGCTGCTGTCTTACGGCTACGGCTATGAACAGGCCGGCTATAAGCGCGTGCCGCCGGAAGCCTATAAGAAGGCGGTCGCGGCGGCCAAATAAGCCCGCCTCAGATCACCGCCTGCACCAGGCCCAGGGACAAGGCTTCCTGGGCCTCGATGTACCAATTGACGGGCGCCCGCGCGAGGACCTCCTCCATCGTCACGGAAGAGCCTTTGATCAGGTTCTCGAAGCCCTCGTTCTGGATGATGACCGAGGCCTCGATCTCATGCAGCGTCGCCTTGACCGAGGCGACGCAGGCGGTGAGGGGGCCGTCGATGTTCAGCGTGCGGATGAGTTTGCGTTCGTGGATCATGAGGCGGGTGCCGCGGGTGAGATAGCGGTTCTCGCGCACGAAGAACGACATGAAGGTCGTACCCGCCGAATAGATCGCCGCCTTTCCCAGGAAGACCAGGCGCCGCTGCGGATGGGCATCGCTGTAGTAGCGGATGTCCTCGCCCATCATGCGGGCTACTTCCGGATCGCCGCCGAGGGTGGTGAGTTCCACCGCCACGACGCCCTCGGTGGGCGCGCGCAGCAACTGTTCGCGGAAGCTGGTGTACATGGCGTAGTCGACGGCGCCGTAAAGCACCACGGCCGGTGCGCCGAACATCGTGGGCGGAAGCAGATCGTTCATTGAGCAGGTCTCACGCGGGTTGAAGTGGCGCAGAAAAACGGGCGCTGCCCTCGGCAGCGCCCGTTTTGATCCTGTAGAGAAGCAGTCTTACGACTGCTGCTTCCTGATGGCGTCGCGGGCGGCGTCTTTCATCTTGCCGGCGGCGTTCTGCATCTTGCCTTCGGCCTGCTTGGCCATGCCTTCGGCCTGCATCTGCGGATTGTTCAGGACCTTGCCGGTGGTTTCCTTGACCTTGCCGGCGGCGTCCTTGGCGGCGCCCTTGATACGATCTTTATCCATGTTCATTGCTCCATACGTGAAGTGGAAAGAGGACACACAAAACGCCGACGCTGCACGAATGTTCGCTCGGTACGGCTCAAAAAAAAACGCGATACAGGGCGCGGGTGGGTACCGTTGCGCGCTCAATTTTTAGGAGTGCGCCGTTACACCGCCGCCGTGTGCGGCGCGCGGGCGAGGGCGCGTAGAGATCCTGCGCCGCGGCCTTACCAGCGAAGGCTTCGATGTGGCGGATAAGGACGCGACCTCCAACCAGTTCGGCGTGCTGCGGGACAGCAGCACCTCCGGCGCGGAAGCGTAACCGCGCCCCGGCAACAACTCTTTGGCTATGAAGCGTCGGCGCATTCCCGTGAATCGGGGCGTTGTAGCGCGTTGTGTACGGAAGCGTGCAAAAGTAGACAGCAGGGTCACTCTATCCGGGCTAGAGTTCGCACCATGGCCGAATCGTCGTTGTCTTTAGATGCCCGTGAAACCGATGCGCTGGCGGAGCTGGTCAACCTGGGCGTCAGCCGGGCGGCCGGCGCCCTGCGGCAATTGGCCGGGGGGCAGGTGTCCGTCACGGTGCCGGCAGTGTCGCTCATCAGCCACGCCCAGGCGATCGAGGTCTTGTCGCAAACCGGACACGGGCCGTTCGCAGCCGTCATCCAAAGGTTCTCGGGCGATTTCACCGGCAGCGCCCTGCTGGTCGTTCCCCAGGCGCGCCTGCACACCCTGACGCGGGTGGTGCTGGCCGAAAGCGCCGGGCCCGACGACATCGGCGGCATGGAAGACGAAGTGATGGCCGAAACCGGCAACATCATCCTCAATGCCTATCTCGGCACCATCGCCAACATGCTCCAGCGCACGCTCAATGTTGCCTTGCCGGAAGTGCTGGCCGGCGACGGGCCCGCCATCTTCGGCCACTGCGCGCCGGCCGGCGGCGGCGATCTGGTCATATCGCAGTCCATAGACTTCACGCTTAAGGCGCGGAATGTCAGCGGCCACCTGGCCATGATCCTGGACATTCCCTCCCTCAAAGCCTTCAAAGCCCTGCTGGCGGAATTCGGCGCCCGCGCCGGTATCGCCGGGGTGACGTTCAACAGCGCCTGAGACGACCGGGGCGTGTACAGACGGCGTCCGCAACACCACACGAAGATGTAAGATGACGGCGCCCACACGCTATGCGAAATAACCGCCGCCGATGAACGGCGGGCGCCTCATTGCGATGAGCGGCGCACCCAACAATAAGTCTTCACAGCGTTCCGAACGCCGCCGGTTCCCGCAGGGCCCGGTGCTCTCGATATGCATGCCGCCTGTCAGGCGCGGTCCACCGCGGGCTGCCTTCGCCAACAGGAGCACTATGCGTCATCTCATTCTCGGTTCTCTCATTCTCGCCGCCACCGCCGCCAGCCAGGCGCGCGCCGAGGTGGCCGTCGATCTGTCCCAGTACGCTTGCGCCGGCCTCGATACAGCCGCGGCGCGCGCTGCCAATCAAATCGATGCCCGGCACATCGCCCAGATCATCGACGGCACGCAGACCGACTGGACCGCGTTCTTTGTCACCGATGCCGGAACCCGCCGTCTGAAGTGCATCACCACCACCACGCCCGACGCCCGCGCCCTCAGCCGTGATGAAGCGTCGGCATTCCTGGCGAAGGTGACCGGCACGGGCGCAGCGGCCAAGGCAGCCACCGCGCTCAAGGCGCCGTTGGCGGCCTCTGCGACAAACGCGATTCCGGCTGAAATCCGGGCCGAGCCGTTGAAAGCGAAACCGACCAGCGTCGGGACCGTGAGCAAGACGGCGCCCTTGCCGGCCGCCAAGGACATCACCGGGGCTTCAGCCCCGCCGGCTTCTCGTTCGCTAGCGATGGCGGCATTGAGGGTTCCGCAAGCCGCGCCGCTAACCGCGGCCACGGTCAGCAGCAGCGCACGCACGCGTATCGCTACCCCGCCGGTCCAGCCGTGGCGAAGCATCGGTCAGTTAGATGCCACCTTCCCCAACGGCGAGACTGTGCGCTACACGGCCACCCTCATCAGCGAATATGCGGTGCTGACCGCCGGGGCTTGTATCCACAACGCGGCGCGCGGCGGCTATGCCACCGCGGCAGCATTCCATCCCGGCCAATATGACGCGGTGGCCGGCGACGGCAAACCGGTACGCCCCTATGGCAGCAAGACGGATGTGGCGAGTTTTCGCACCACCCAGCGCTGGACGGAAATCTCGGGCAACGCAAACCTCGACGTAACCGACCACGCCTATAACATCGGCGCAGTGCTGTTCAAGACACCCTATCGCCCGCCCGTCAGCACCGACTGGGGAGGTCCGGCCGTTGGCGGTGGTAACTCCGGAACGGTCGTGATGACCTTCGCAGGCTATCCGAGCAGCATTGACGGCAAGACCGCTTATAGTCCGTACAGCGGTGAGGGATGGGAGACTGAAGACAGCCGCTTAAAATACAGTGGCATTACGCACACCACCGAGAACAAGGTTGCGGTGACCGCGGGGGACGTCGGTGCGCCGATACTGAGCATCGATGACATGCTCCATCAGGGCGTCATCTACGGTCTCGTAACTTATGGCGACGCGGGCGGCACGGTGGGTGGCGGCCCGATGATCGAGTACGGCTGGAACCGGGACTTGGTGTTGGGTTGGCAAGCCTGGAAGCCTGCCGGTCTGCCGCTACCGACCGAAGCCGCGTCCGACCTGCGGGTGGCCAACATCTTTTCCACCAGCCAGCCGACGTCGCAGTCTTACCTGCGGTTCCATAATGCCGAGAGCGGCGCCGGCACCGTGACCGTGGAACTCGCCGACCCCACCAGCGGCGCCAAGGTCGGAAGCTGGACCAGCCCGTCCATCGCCGGCGGCAGTGAACTGCAGGTCTTCATCCAGGACATCGAACGCGGCGTCACCACCACCGGCGCGAAGCCGGCGAACTTCGCCATGTCCGTGCGCCCGACGTTCGAGGGCTACTTCCAGCATGTCCTGTGGCAGCGGGCGGAGAACACGCTCACCAACCTCACGAGCTGCGACACCGGCGTCATGAATGAAGCCAAGACCCTCACGGCGGTGCATTCATCGCTCATCGCCGCCGGGTATCCGTCCACCGTCGTGGTCTATAACTCCGGTGATACGGTGGCCGACATTTCGCTCGGCATCTTCGATGCCCGCAACGGCCAGCGCCTCGGCACCTACGCGGTGGGCAAGGTCCAGCCCAACGCCCAGGCGACGGCGACGGTCCTGGATATCGAGCGCATCGCGCGCCTCACGCCCACAGTCGGCATGTATCACTATGTGATCAAGGCCGACACCGCGTTCACCGGCTACCTGCAGCACATCGTCCACAACACCGGCGACGGCGTCCTCACCGACATGTCGATCATGTGCCGTTTGTCGCCGGGCGGTTAAGACGCTTCGCGCGCTACCGCGGCCTATCCGCCGGCGCATCCGCCGCTTCCGGTGTATCCGCCTTCAACGGCGTCAGCGCGCGCAGGGTGAAGAACGTCACCACTGACAGCAGCGCCGCGATATCCACGGCGCCAAGCCCGACAGCGGTGCCCATGGCGCCGGTGGCCCACAGGCTGGCCGCGGTGGCGGTGCCGCGGACGGAGGTCTTCATGCGCAAGATCGCCCCGCCGCCGATGAAGCCCATGCCGGTGATGATGCCCTCGATCACCCGCGCCATGGCCTCGGGCGATTCGTGGAACAGGGTTTCCCCCGCCTGCACGAATCCGCAGCTTGAGATCGCCACCAGGGGAAAGGTGCGCAGGCCCGCGCTGCGTTCCCGGTGCTCCCGGTCCCAGCCGATGGGCAGGGCCAGCACATAGGCCACCGCCAGGGCGAAGATATGCGCGGCAATGGCGGTGTTTTGATACCAGGTGACCAGTTCGTCGATCATGGCGGAGAGGGGCCCTTCAACCGTGGATATTCAAAACCACCTAGGGCTTCCGCCGCATAAACCAAGCGGCGTTTACAATTCTGGCCTGTGGCCGTCCAGGCATACACGCGGCCGGCGCGGCGCCGGCGGATGATTCACGTCCTGTTCATTGTTTCCGCCGATCACTGTGGCTCTCGGGGCCTCTTCTCAGACTGTGCAGATCCTCATGCCGCGCCCCGCCACCACCTACATCCGTCTTCTGAACCTTTGCGCCATGAACAATCTGGATCTGTTGAATATCGCCGGCCTCATGGCCGTGAACGCCCTGGCCGCCATGGATTTCAAGATGCTCGGCTACTGGGCGGAAATCTCGCAGATCGAAGTGCGGCGCCAGGCTCCTGTCATTTAACCTCCCGTCGTTTAGCGTCGGCTTTATCCCAAAGAAAAAGCCCGGAGCTTTTCAGCCCCGGGCTCAATCGTGTCAGCCTGAAAGCTAGATGAGCTTCAGGTTGCCGGCCGCGTCCTTGCCTCGCTCGTTGAGCACGTCATAGGAAACTTTCTGGCCTTCATTGATGGTGCTGAGACCCGCGCGTTCGACGGCGCTGATGTGCAAGAACACGTCCTTGCCACCGCCGGCCGGCTCGATGAACCCGTAACCCTTCTGAGCGTTAAACCACTTCACTGTTCCGTTGGCCATTTGGCCTCCTTCTAGAAACGCAAAATGCGTGCCTGTGCTCAGCGACAATCGCGGAGCTCTTGAGTGAATCCAGCGACGTCTTGTGAGCGCCCCCGAGAGGGCCACCAGGCGGGCATAGAACTCGGGGGCAGTTTAACGGTTTTCCGGGTCCAAGAAAACGCGAATTGGGCAAGGAGCGCGGCCTTGTCCCCGGGATTCTTGCCCCGAATTCCTGACCGTCCGGTCGAAGAAATCCGCGGTGCAACACCGGTCCAGGTCGCGCAAATCTTTGAGAGCGCGTAGATTTGAAGCGCCTAACGGGGGGAGAGAGCGTCATGCAGTATGCACACGACGCGGCGGCGGGCGGTGAGGCGTTCAACCTGGGCCCCATGCCGGAATGGGATCTCACGGATCTCTACAGCGCGCCCGACGGGCCTGACTTCAAGGCGGACTTCGCCGCGGCGGAAAAGCGCATCGGCGCTTTTGAACAGCACTGCGGCCAGGTGGCGGCCCTGGACGGTAAGGCCTTCGGTGCCGCCATCGCTGAATTTGAGGCCATCACGGAGGCCACCACCAAGCTCCGCAGCTTCGCGGAGCTGTACTGGTCGGCCGAAGCCTCAAACCCTGAACGCGGGCGCTTCTATCAGGACACCACCGAGCGCCTGGCCGCCCTGAACGGAAAGCTGCTGTTCTTCACCCTGGAGATCAATCGTCTCGACGATGGGGCGCTGGCCGCGAAAATGACGGATCCGGGCGCGGCCCGTTACGCCGCCTGGGTGCGCGACCTGCGGGTCATGCGCCCGCACCAGCTTGCCGACGATATCGAGAAGCTGTTCCTCGACAAATCCACCACCAGCCGCGCGGCCTGGGTGCGCCTGTACGACGAGACCCGCGCCAACATGCGCTTCAAGGTGGGCGAGGAGGAGTTGACGCTGATCGCGGTGAGCCACCGGTGTGTCGATCCGGATTCCGATCGGCGCAAGGAGGCCGTCCAGGCGCTCTTCGCCGGCCTTAAAGAGCAGATCTCGCTGTACACCCTCATCACCAATGTCCTGGCCAAGGACAAGGCCGTCGAGGACGAATGGCGCAACTTTCCCCGGTCGGTGTCACAGCGCAACCTCGCCAACCTGGTGGAAGACGAGGTTGTCGAAGCCCTGGTCTCCGCCGTGAAAGGCGCCTACGCCGACACGTCGCACCGCTACTACAAGCTCAAGGCCAAGTGGCTCGGCAAGGATAAGCTCGATTTCTGGGATCGCGGCGCGCCGCTGCCGACCACGGTGCACCGTGAGATTCCCTGGGCCGAGGCGCAAGCGACCGTGCGCGCGGCGTTTGCCGGGTTCTCGCCGAAGCTGGCCGGCATCATCGACGACTTCTTTGACAAGAATTGGATCGACGCCCCGGCCCGCCCGGGCAAGGAAGTCGGCGCTTACTGCAATGCGACGGTGCCATCGTGGCACCCCTATATCATGCTCCACTACCTCGGCACCGCGCGCGATGTCACGATGCTGGCGCACGAACTGGGACACGGCGTGCATAACGTATTGGCGGCGCCGCAAGGGATTTTGACGTTCCTGCCGCCGTTGACGCTGGCGGAGACGGCCTCCGGGTTCGGCGAGATGCTCGCCTTCCACGAGATGTTGGCGGCCGCGAAGGATCCCGCGCAGCGCCGGGCCTTGCTGGCCGGCAAAGTCGAGGAAATGCTCGGTTCCACCGTCCGCTGCATCGCCGGGCATGAATTTGAACGCCAGGTTCACGATGCGCGTAAGGCCGGTGAACTTTCTCCGGAACAGCTCGGCGACATCTGGCTGGCGGTGATGAAGGAGTGCTTCGGACCGGCCTGCACCTTCATCGACGAGAACAAATATTCCTGGGCCAGCGTCAACCACTTCGTGCAATTGCCGTTTTATTACTACGCCTATGCCTTCGGTGATTGCCTGGTGTACGCGCTGTACAATGTCTATGCCACCAAGGCCGTGCCCGATTTCGAGGCCAAGTACCTCGACATGCTCGCCGCCGGCGGCACGCTGCGCCACAAGGAATTGCTCGCACCCTTCGGCCTCGACGCCGCCGATCCCGACTTCTGGCGGCGCGGCATGCGCACCATCGCAGGCTTCATCGACGAACTGGAGAAGACGTGAGTTTCACGGCGCGGCGCGCCTTTATATTTTGCCGCGGGCTGTCATAATCCAAACCGTGACCACTACCCTCGCAATCCAATCCGGCCAGAAATACCAGTTGGCCCTGGCGCTGCTTCACGCCGGCCGGGCGCGCGACGCCGTATCGGCCTGCCAGGACCTGGTGCGGGCGTTTCCACGCCATGCGGACGGCTGGCACCTCCTGGGACTGATCGCCCTGCAAGCCGGGGATTTTGCCGTGGCGGCCGACATGATCGGCAAGGCGATCGAGATTGCCCCCGCGACCGCTGACTACCACGCCAATCGCGGGGTGGCGTTTCAGGAACTCCAGCAGTCTTCGGCCGCGTTGGGACACTTCGAGCGGGCCATTGCGCTCGGGGCCGATATGGCCGAGTTGCACTACAACCGCGCCACGGCACTGCTGCACCTCGGCCAATTCGCGGCGGCGGTGGAGGGGTATGGGCGGGCTCTGGCGCTCGATCCGAATTTGGCGGAAGCCCATTACAATCGCGCGCGCGCTTTCCACGAACAGCGCCAGCTTCAGGCGGCGTACGACGGCTATGTGAGCGCCTTGGCCCTGAACGCGGGCCACACCGCGGCGCGCTACGGCCTCGGCCTGGCCCAGCACGGTCTCGGGCAATCGGAAGCGGCATTGGCCAGTTTCGACCAGGTGATCGCCGCCGCGCCCGAATTTGCCCAAGCTCATTACGCCCGCGGCAATACGCTCCTGGACCTGAACAATCCTGACGCGGCGCTCGCCAGCTATACCCGGGTGATCGCGCTGGAGCCCGATCACCCCGACGCCGCCAAGAACATTTTCCACTATCATTTGGGGCTGACCGCGGACGTTCCGTTGATCGAGCGGCTGGGCCAGGACATGGGCGCCGCGAAAGCCGGGCATGAGGCCGCCGCTCTCCGCGCGCACAAGCGCATGCCGCTGTTCCGCTTGCGTCACGATCTTGAGCAGACCGACTACCTGTTGGCGCACGGCTACAACCTCGACGGCCTCGCGGACGCGAACAAACGCTTGCGCCAAGCGTATGAGCGGCCGCGGCCGGACCACGACCCGCAGGGCCGGGGCGCCGAAGTCGTACTCACGCCGGAGGAATGCGAGACCCTTGCCCGGTTCCGCGCGCAACGCCTGAGATATGCGCCCGAAGCCGTGGAACGCGCCCTCAATCCCGATACGGACTGGCGTGCCATTGAGGCGCGCTATATGGCGGATCCTTCCGCAATCATCCATATCGACGGTTTTCTGTCGGACGCGGCGCTGACGGAGATGCAGAGGTTTTGTCATGCCTCGACCATCTGGCGGAAGGAATACGTCAATCAATATCTGGGCGCGTTCGCCGAAGACGGCTTCATGAGCCCGCTGCATTTCCAGATCGCCGCGGAACTGCGTGTGGTCTTGCCGGGTATTCTTGAGGGCCAGCGGTTGGAGCAGCTCTGGGGCTTCAAATACAATTCACATGTCCCGACCGGGATCAATGTCCACGCCGATTTCGCCAAGGTGAATCTCAATTTCTGGATCACGCCCGACAGCGCCAACCTTGCGCCGGAGTCCGGCGGCATGGTCGTGCACGACGTCCCCGCGCCAGTGTCATGGAGCTTCGATGCCTACAACGCCGACGGCGCGGCGATCCATGCGTTCTTGAAGGACAACCGCGCCGGCAGTAAGCGCATCCCTTACAGGTGCAACCGGGCTGTGCTCTTCAACTCGGCGCTGTTCCACGAGACCGACGAGGTCCACTTCAAGGACGGTTATGAAAACCGCCGCATCAACATCACCTATTTGTTCGGCAGGGGCCTGAAGACCGCCTGAGCGGCACGCCGCGCAAGGTTTGTGCGGGCCGAAATGCAACCGCGGGCCACAGGGGCACCAGGTCTGAACGCCGCTGGCGGCGTCAGCGCGGCTGAAGTACGCTGCGCCCCATGAATCAATCCCAGAGCCAGATCGAAACCATTGCCCGCGCGCTGTGCGAGCGCCAACTGTTGGAAATGTCCGTTGTTCCCGAAGACACGGCTGCGGGTATCGACCGCTACTGGCCGTGCGTGGCCGCCGAGATCGAAGCCGGACTGATCGACGCTGCCGGCAATCGCCTCGTGCCTTTCGACTTCGAGGCAAGCCAGGCCGCCTACCGCGACTGGTTCCAGCGGCATCCTTAGCCTCACAGGTCGTCGGTTACAGCGCGAGATGCAGGAACTGGCAAAATGCGCTCGGCCGGTAGCCGGCAAAGGCCGCGCCGTTCACAAAACCGCGCTTGCGGTAAAGTCCGAGGGCGGGCTCGAACGCTGGGCCTATTCCCGTTTCCAGGCTTAGCCGCGTCCAGCCGCGTTCACGCGCCGTTGCAATGATGTGATCCAGCAGCGCCGCCGCCACACCCTTGCGCAAATAATCTGGATGCGTCCGCATGGACTTGATTTCACCAGCGCCGCCCTCCAGCCCTTTCAACGCCCCGATGCCGATAACCTGATGGCCCTGCCGCACGGACCAAACCGTAATGCCGGGCGCCGTGAGGCCCGACAGGTCCAGCGCAAACACATGCCCCGGCGGAGAATTGGCGTGCATGCCTCTCAGATGCAGAGCCAGCAGGGCTTGTGTGGCCTCGCCTGAGAGGTCGTCCTCTTCAATGTGGAGGGCAGTATTCATTGCAGAGATCACACGCCTTCGAGAATGCGGTCACAGGCTACGGCGATGCCATCGGTTTCCACTAATCGAGCCAGTTCGGAGCATCGAAGCTTAAGAGTTTTGTCGCCTATGAGCCGGTCCAGAGCGGCAACAGCAGCGCTAACTTTATAATCTTTGGGAAGCAACTCAAGAGCCACCCCGAGCTTCTGCGCACGAAAGGAATTATCAAACTGATCGTGGGCTATCGGTCGGATCAATTGCGGCACTCCAGCGCGAAAAGCCTGGCTGGTAGTGCCGATACCGCCATGGTGAACAAATGCCGCCAGCCGTGGCAATAGGGCGCCAAAGGGGACGTAGCTGAACGTGGCGACGGATGCGGGCAGGCCGGTTGGAAACTGAGCATCATGCGCCGCGAGGAGAATTCCTCTTCGACCGCTTTGCCGGCACGCTTCGACTGAAACCTCGAAGAATTCGCGGGCAACGGTGGTTGCAGTTCCCACCGTGAATGCGACAGGCGGTTCCCCGCTCGCAAGAAAGGCTTCGACCGTCGCGGGCAGTGTGATGGACGGACCGTGATCGTAGAGAGGAAACCCGGTTTGGTGCAGGTGATGGGGCCAATCCTGTTGCGCGGGCGCAAACCACGGCGGAAACATGCCGATAAGAACGTCAACTTGATGAATCCACTCATGAAGGAGCCGCCGGACCGGCGACAAGCCTAGTTTCGAGCGATGGCGATTGATCGCCTTGCCGATGGTGTTATCAACGATCAGGTCCGCCAGTCGCCAGGCCAGTGGCGTGAACATCCCTGGGGCCGCACCACTAGGCATCCGCGCCGACATCCGCCGTGCCTCGTATTTCGAGCGGAATGCTACCGGTTGGAGGTGGACCGTTGCCACCGGCACTTGATGGACGTCGGCTACCGACCGAATGGCAAATGCATGCGCCGGACCAACGATTGCGGTATTGCCCGGCACGATGTCTCTCGCCATCGCCTCGTAGGTGATGCCCAAATACTTTTCCGCCATCTGCACCGCGATACGCAATACGCGGATGGGATGATTGATATCGGGGTTATTGATCATGCTCAGGTAATCTTCCGCGGACATGGTCGGCGAGAAGGCGAGCCCCGCTTCGCGCACCAATGGCTCGAAATATGCGCTGGTGTAGAGTCGAACGTCGTGGCCCCTGTCGCGCAAGGACTTACCCAACGCTACAAACGGCAGTACGTCACCGTGTGATCCGACCGGATTGATAAGTATCCGCATCGCTGACCGCCTTCAGGAGGCCACAAGCGATCAATTTGTCAGAAAAATGCGGGCGTACCGACAGCTATTTGACAAAGGCAGCGCTTTTGCCGTCCGGCGACCAAGCGGGGGCGGACGGGTATTTCCTGATGAGCGACGGCCGAGTATGGGGCGCGCCAAAGTCGTCAAAGCAAAACCCGGTCAAAGAAAAAGCCCGGGACCTTGCGGCCCCGGGCTCGTTCAATCTCACGCTGAAGGGTCTTAGAGGACCTTCAGGTTTCCGGCGGCGTCTTTGCCGCGTTCGTTGAGCACGTCGTACGAGACCTTCTGGCCTTCGTTGACGGTGCTCAGGCCGGCGCGCTCAACTGCGCTGATGTGCAGGAACACGTCCTTGCCGCCGTCGCTCGGCTCGATGAAACCAAAACCCTTCTGCGCGTTAAACCACTTCACTGTTCCGTTGGCCATGTGGGCCTCCTTTAGAAAACGCATAATGCGTACACGTGCTCGCCGACTATCGCCGAGCTTTTTGATCTGATTCCAGCGTCGTCTTGGGAGGGCCCCGAAGGGCGGTGCACCAGGCAGGCGTAGAACTCGAATGGGTCAGAGTACCCCAATTTAGGAGCCAAGGATACGCCGAACCTTTCCCCAACCGGCCGGGGCCTAGTCTGCGGCGGCAAAGTGGGCCATTTGGTCGGCATGGGCCTTCAAAAAGGCCGGCCGGGCGGTGGCGCGGGCCACATAGGCGCGAGCGGCCGGGTGGTCTTTTAAGCGCTCAAACCGGTGCACAAGGCGCAATACATCCGCCATGAGGATATCGGCGACCGAAAATGTCCCGGCCAGCCAGTCGCGGGCGGCCAGGACCGGCTCCAGATGCGTCAATCGTACGCCCAGCCAGCCGTCGAGGCTCTTCGCGGCCTCCGAGCTGGAATCGCCCGAGAACTTCAAAAACGACCAGGGCACGGTCACCATTTCCATGGAATTGAGCGCCCCGAACACCCACTGCAGGGCCTGGGCGTGGCCTTGCGGATCGGTGGGCATCGCCACCTACAAGCTGCTGATCATCGACGAACTCGGCTACGTGCCATTCTCCCAGACCGGCGCCGAACTGCTGTTCGAGGTGTTCTCCCGCCGTTACGAGCGCGGTTCCACCATCGTTACCAGCAATCTGCCGTTCGACGAATGGAC
>CANISR010000016.1 GCA_947470105.1 Fidelibacterota bacterium
AAGCACTACAACACCAAGCGGCCCCATTCATCGCTCGGCTATAGGCCGCCGGCGCCGGTGGCCTATAGCCTAATACCAATCCCACTCGAACAAAGCCAAAACATGCAGTAGACTAACATCACGACTGGTACAGAAAATCGGTCAGGTTACGCGGACCATAGTGCTGGCGGTGTTTTTGGCCGCCCTCGCCGGCGCGATCGGCGGCGCGGGACCAAATCCAGAGCCAGGGTGACCTGCTATTGCGGGTCACTGCAAATTTAAAAGGCACGCCAGCGGCAATTACGACGTGAAGTTGCGCGTGTCCGTTTATGAAGCCCTTGATATTGCACAAAAGTGATCAGAATTAGGCATCCATCGCCGGGCTTCCGGCGTATGTGTAATATGATGCCTCACATGAACAATTTTTCCCGGAAAGCCATGACGCCCCACCGCGCCCTCCGACTTTTCCCCGCTCTTTGCACAACACTGGTCTTGGTTGGATTCAGTGTGCCGGCTTTCGCGCAAGACTCCCCACCGCCCGTTGCGCCGGAGCCTCAGGCCATGACGCTCGATGTGCAAAAAGTCAGTCCGCCAGCAGCGGACCAAAACCCGAATATCGACCCCATCGCCCTTTACGGCGGAGACATGAGCTTCGACATCTATCGCAAGAACAGCAAGGTCGGTGAGCACCGCGTCAGCTTTGCGCGCAACGGCGACGACTTGACCGTGACGACGAAAATGAACATCGCCGTCGATGTGTTGTTTTTTACAGCATATAGCTTTGACTACGACTCAACCGAGATTTGGCGAAACAACCAACTTCATGCCATTGCCGTGAACGTTGATGACAATGGCAAGATGGCCAATGTAAATGCGCGCATGAAAGACGACCTGTTTAAGATTGATGGTCCGAAAGGATCGTCCATCGGCTCGTCGTGGGTCTTCCCGACCAATCATTGGCATCGCGGTCAAGCCAATTCAAAAACGATCTTGAATACGCTCACCGGCAAACTGACCCAAGTTGAGGTCGTGAACCGCGGGATTGAGCGCGTAGACACTTCGCAAGGCTCGGTCGATGCGGATCATTTTGAATACACCGGCCAGTTGCGCGATACCGAAGTGTGGTACGACCCCGATAATCGCTGGGTCAAAATGCGCTTCAAAGCGCGCGATGGCACCGACATTGAGTATCGATGCCGCCAATGCGGCCTCGCACCAGGGCCTGCGAACGCGATTGCCGGTGACGCGCCCGCGCCGACACAAACCATCAATGGTCCAAGCTGATGGAATCCTCCGCGCTTCCAGGGCGGCTGTGGATCACGGGGGCTGGCAAAGGCATTGGCCGGTCTGTGGCGTTGGAATACGCCGCGCGGGGCTGGGGAGTGGCAGTGAGCGCTCGCACCGCTGGTGACTTAAACGAAGTGGCGCGCGCAGCTGTCGATGCCAAGTTGCCGGGAAAAATCAGGCCGTTTGTGTGCGATGTGACGGATCAAGATGCCATCAAACAGACCTTCAAAGAGGTTGAAAACACGATTGGTCCACTGGACCAGGTGATTTTCAATGCGGGCACGCACATTCCCAATGAAGCGCGCACCTTTTCGGTGGCTCCGTTTCGCACGCTGATGGAGATCAACTATTTAGGCTCGATCAATGGTCTGTCAGCGGTGATTCCGGCGTTCATGGACCGTCGCAGGGGCCATATTGCGGTGGTGTCGTCGGTGGCGGGCTATCGCGGTCTGCCCAAGGCCTCGGCTTATGGGGCCACCAAAGCGGCGCTGATTAATATGTGCGAAGGCCTGAAGCCGGAATTGGCTGCTGCCGGTGTGACCATGTCGGTGATCAATCCGGGTTTTGTGCGCACACCCTTGACCGACAAGAACGATTTCCCGATGCCGTTTTTGATGGAGCCCGAAGAAGCCGCCAAAGCGATTTTCAATGGCATGATGAAGCGCAAATTCGAGATCGCGTTTCCCATGCCGTTCGTGCTGATCCTCAAGCTGCTCCGGATGCTGCCCTACAGCGCATACTTCTGGGTCGTGAAAAAGACAACGGGGGTGTAGCGAACCGCTTACTCCGCCGCGTTGCGCATGCCTTGGTTGATCGGGGTGAATTCCACTTTTGTTTCTTTGGCTTGCGCTTCTTTACCGACCTGACGGAAAGCTAAAGTCACGGTGCCCAGATGCACACCGAACTTGGTTACCTCAGCCTTGTTCAGCATCATGCCGTCGGGCTGCAAGTACATCCAGTCGTTGAAGTGGACGCGCAAGGTGCCGTCGCCGACCTTCAGGTCGAAGCCGTAGGCCCAGTTTAGAACATTGCCGTAGCTTTTGCCTTTGGCGATGCCAATCACGCCCCCGGCTGTGCCGGTGTAATTATTCTCGTCTTGTTTGCTGATGGTCCAGACACGCGTTTCTTTTTCGCCGTCTGAATACAAGAAGCGCTCGTCCAGAATCAGTTGTTTGCCATCCCACGAGCCCGTGATGTCGACGACGAACTCGCGCTTCAGGTTCCCAAAACGGTCTTCAAATATGCCCCAGGCTTTGGTCTTTCCCGTGAAATAGTCCTCGATCACAAACCGAGGCTGCTTGTTGGCGAAATCTTCTGGCTTCATCGTCGCGCTGCATCCCGAGAGCAGGACGGCCACCGCCAATACGATGGTCGTGGGTATTTTTTGCGTTGCTAAAGAAGCCAAGGTCTTAAACATGGGGTTGTTCCTTACATTGCTCGCGCAGCCAGCGTATCTAACCGTTTCCGCATCAGACGCTGGCGCGTCGCGGTAATGGGGAAAGCCCAGACCAACGCAATCGCTACAAGCTTTAGAACGACAGGGGCCCAGGCATAGATCACCGCTAATGACCACAATGCGGTCGGGCTATTTTCAGCGGCTTTGGGGTCAAAACCCAGGATGTCCAACAGCGGGAAGGCCAGGCCAACCGCTAATGCCAGAGCCAATTTGGTGGCCATGCTCCAGAGCGCGAAGAACAGCCCGGCCCGCTGTTGGCGATTGCGCAAGGTGTCGAAATCGATGACGTCAGCCTGCAGCGCTGGCGGAAGGGCCAGGTCAGCGCCTAAGCCCATGCCGGTAATGGCGCAGATCACCCCGAAAGCCATGATGGACCCAGGTGGCAGCAGGGGCACCCAGACGAAGGCCGCGCAGGTGAGCATCATGGCAAAGCACCACGCCCGGTGTTTGCCGTATTTGTTGCTCATCGCTCCCCACAGAGGAATGGCCAGCACGGCGGCAAGAAAATAAACCAAAATCAACACGCCGCGTTCGGTTTGGTCGGCTTGAAGGCGAAATTCCAGAAACAACAAAAATAACGTCGACGGAATGCCGTTGGCGAAGCCGTTGATGAGCCACGCCCCCAGCAGGCGCAGAAAGGGTTTGTTATTGGACAGGCCGCGCGCCCCGCGCACAATGCCGCTGAGGGTCCAAGATTGCTTGAGGGTGGCGGCTTCGCGTGGCAGAGGGTCGGGAACGCGCCAAGCCATTGCAAGGATGAAAGGCCCGCCCATGATGACAGCCATCCAACTGATGATCGCTAAGGCATCGCGCTCTGTCATCCCGGCACTTGCAGCAAAAACCGGCACGGTTCCAGCAGCAAAGACGCCGAGCAAACTGACGCCCTCGCGCGCCGAGGTGATGCGCACGCGTTCGTGGTAGTCGCTGCTCATCTCGGCACCCCACGCCGTGTAGGGCACGTTGATCATGGTCCAGCCAAGGTACAGAAGCACCGACCATAGCGTGACGTAAGCGGTGGTCACACCCTGGGGCGGTTGGAACAGCATGATCAGCGCGTACCCGGCTAACAGTGCGCCCAGCAAAATCCAAGGCTTGCGGCGACCAAACTTTGATCGCCAGCGGTCGCTGAGCGCGCCAACCAATGGATCGGTGATGACGTCGGTGGTGCGCGCGATCAACAGTGCCGCGCCTGCTGCCGCCAATCCTAACTCGGTGCCATACATTGAGGGCAGGAACACGGCAGCCGGAATGGTCGTCATGGCCAGCGCAAAGCCGGGCAGGGCGTAAAGAGCAAGGCGTGAGAGGGGAAGGGCGGCCATGCCTATATATTTCAAATGATGAAGATCAACTTTTCACTAGCTTGAACTGGCCCACATCGATGCTTTTGGCGCGAAAGCTGCCCTCGCAACAGGCGAGATACATTTCCCACATCCGCCGAAAGCGTTCGTCAAAGCCCATCAGAAATCCGAGCAGTTCGGGAAGCTGGAGTCTGATATTGAGCCGGACCATTTACTTTTCCCACAAAACTGACGGTGACGTGAATGGGCTCAACCTTCTGCTGGTCGTCCCCCTTGAGCAGGCCGAGGTGCTTTCCGATTTTGTCGAGCGCGGCAAGCTTGTCCCAGAATTTGATCTTAACGCCGCCGTGTGATGCTGGCTCAACACTGGCAATCGCGCGGCGCACACGCTCAGGCAACTCACGGAGCAGGATCAGCGTCCCGTCTGGGCGATAGAGTTCGCCGGGGTCGAAATGCGCGATGCTGGCCAGTTCCCGCACCCAGCGTTCGGTGGAGAGACGAGCCTCAGTGACGATCGTTCGTGCCCGCTCGGCGACCATTGCGGAGACATCTGGCCGCCTGAGCATGCGCTCCCCGGAACTCGTGGCCGTTTTTCGGCTTAGGCCGCATGCGATGGCCGCTTTGGTCGCGTTCATCCCATTCGTCAAATAGGCTTCCACGAACAGAGCCCGGCGAACATTGGCCGCCTTCTGGGTGCTGGCGCGCTTGGCTGGGGCAATGGCGCTCATAGTCTTACCCCCCGTCGATGGGTACTTTCATCCGTCACACCGTCACAAGTGGCGGATTCCGCCACTTTCCGGGCTTTTGCATCCGTCACATCGGCTCCGGGTGTGACGTTTGAAAAACCGCTGTCAGGCGCAGTTTGCTTGGGTTGTGACGGTGTGACGGTTTGATCAGGCAGATAGCGGGCGAATGCATCCTCAAACTGGTCGAGGAGATAGCCTTTCTTCGTGTCCTCGGGAGTGTGGCCAATGCGGATGGATCCGGGGCGAATACCAAAATCTTTAAGCAAGCGAGACAGGCCGTTTTGAGTAATAGGCTTTCCTTTCCGATAATCACTCCAGGGGCGATCCGCCATTTCAACAAGGGCGCTAACCAGATTGGCGGATGTGATCCGTTTGCCCTCATCGTTCAAAGTTATCGCACGGGTGTCGGAGGCAGATATTACACGTATGTCCGCGAGCAACATTGTCTTGAAATTCCCATCCTCAATGACGCTATCGCCCGAAAGTGCAGGCGCTGCTGTTCGGGCGCGCTCCGGCCATTCGCCCCCAGCAAGACCGGCGATTGCAAATAGCGGCTCCCAAGCATCCGCCGCTCGATCGCTCAATTCTTGAGGCATTTCCGGCCGACAAAGGTGGAGCTTTTCCATGTTGTCGCCAGCCCATCGAGTCGCCCTGCGTTGCAACTCGTGGAGATCGTTGCCGTCGTTCCGCCGCAACCGTCTCACTTTCTCGCTCTTAAGCTTGCGCTTCATCTCAATTTCGATGGAGCGGTCGCGAACGGTGTCCGGCAAATCACCGATGCCAGATAGCAGTTGCGGTGCCCACGTTGAAAACTGGCGTGGCTCAAAACCGCCGTCAGGCGTCGGAACATTCATGATGTACCGCGCGCCGCTGCGATTGAATCCAGAGTTAATGAGCCCGCGCAAAGCTTCGGCCATCTCACGATCTTGCTTCATTGCAACGTCCATTTCGTCTAGGAGCAGCGTAGGCGCGTGCATCTCGATGATGCGCAGCAATGCGGCGGGCTTGATGCCGGACGTTAGGAGGGGAAGGCGCACGAGCCTTTCTAGCACTTCGGCGAGGCGTGACTTCCCGCACCGCTTCTGCGCCGATCTTGCGACGAGTTTGGGGGCAACGTCGAATCCGTTGAACGCATGAGTGAAGAGAACCCACAGCGCAATCGCAACAGCCTGTTGATACGTCAGGATGACATATTGCCGCAGCGTGCTCACGAGTGAGGTAAGAAGTGCTGCTCCATCGACGGGTTCCGGCCAAGGCTCAACCTCGGGCAACTCGATTGGACGGCCTTGTCCGTTGCCTGTGCCCCCGCCATCGCCGCGTCGGACCTTCTTAACTTCATCACGCAGCGTGCCAATTTTGCAGGCCAACCTTTTGGCTTCGGCGTCGGCTACGCGGTCGAAGGCAATAGGGTTAAGCTGTGCGAGACGCTTGATCGCATCGTCAATGGGCTCAGGTTCTGCAGCTATCGCGGCGGAAGAATCGGCTTCGATGTCCCGGTTGTCGCTGTCTTTCACAGCTGTCCCTCCACCGAAAAGCCAGCCAGCACGGCGATTAGATCGGCGCGGCGCGGCGATACCGGGAAGCGAGAATGAACCCAGCGGCCGGCGGACGTATTGGGGCGGCGGACGCGGTGCGGAGGGAATGCGAAATTGAAACACAGCTGGCATTGATTTATAATCATGGGGTTCTGTTCCTTGGGAAAGGTGCGGGCAAGCGAAATGCCTCGGCCCGCGGTGACACGCGGCCGGGGTTTTTTCGTCAGGCGGCTTCGGGTGTAGGGGCGGCGGACTTGGCATGGCGGTGCCGCGTGACACGAATCGGCGGAGCGGCATTTACCGGCGCGGCGTTCAACTGTGTGGCCCACCAGTCCAGAAACCGGTCCCGCACCACCAAGACTTTGGGGCCGCTGTAAACGAAACAATCCGCCGGGATTTCTTTGCGGGAACGCTTGTTTTGGATCGTGCCCCAGGCGATGGCGCCGCCGCTGAGTTCGTCGATGCGGGGGCCAGCAAATACCGCGGGCAGTTCTTGGTGAAGTTGCTCCAGTAGCTTTTCCAACGTCGCCTCCGTGTGATGGACCGCGCTTAATTGCGCATCACCAAAGATGGCGTCAGATCTTTCATCGAAAAAACAGTTTTCAATTCTCGACTCAAAGAGATTCGTCTGGAAACCCCGCTCTAGTTTTCCGATTCACGTTGCGGGGGCAACTTTTCGCCAGCCCTGTTCTTCGTTCCGCTCGCGCTTTGCATCGAAATAATGTGCATTCAACGTGCCCGCCTTGACCTCAATCTTGTGCCGTCCCTTGCGGGGTTGTTTGTAGAAAGCCGGGAGGCGTTGCGGGTTCGCCGCCAAATCCTTGCAAATATCGGCCACGGAGCGCCGCATTGAGTCTTTGCCTCGTTCCGATTGAATCCCGTCGACGAGCGCCAGCAACTTTCGACGGGCGTCTTTGCCTGCCCGGCTGTCCATTGATCGCGGGCGGCCACTCCTTTTTGGGCGAAATCCATCGAACAGATTGCGAGCAAGTGTTCTCGCCAGTCCCTGCCAATACGGTTCGCCATTGTCATCGAGCTCTATTTGATAGAATTCCGCGAGCAACAACATCTTGTCGTCGAAAAGTGTGTGCCACTCGCGACGAGCCGCTATGTCGTCCTGGCCGGCGCGCCCTTTCCGCACCTCCGGATAAGCAGGCATCGGCTCGTCCAACGATTTGAATCTTCCTGGCTTCGGCATCTCGCCTCCGCTGGCGCCCGCATGGTTGCGACGGGAAGCCCGATGCGGTATCGGACTTGTCGGGTGTCCGCCCTATCCCCGCCGTTCGGCTAAGCGGCTCGCGCGCGCCGCTTCGGTTTGCGCTTCATGGGCAATCGCTCCACATTGCCTGGAAGATGCTCGAAGCCGACGGCCGCGGATGCGAGCTGATTCGCCAGCGCCTTCGCCTGTTCCTTATCGCCATGGACGTAGCGCATGTACGCCTCATGGCTCTTGTGTCCGGTCAGCGCCATACCGATCCGCGGGTTGCTCACGCTATTTGCGGTCATCGTCGCGTACCAATGCCGGATTGTGTGCAAGGTGCAGTTCTTCACCTTCGCCTGGGTGGCGACCTCGCGGAACGTATCGCGGACGATGTAGTAATCGAGCGGCTTTTTGGGGTCCTCGATACCGCGAAACACGTAGGCACTGCCGGGCATCCTGCCGGCCGCGTCCAAGACCATCAGCAGTTCGGTAGAGAGGGGGCGGCGCGAAAACCCAGTCTTGGTGTCGCGAAGGTGAATTTCCATCTCGTCGCGGCGGACGTCAGACCAACGTACCGAAAGCAGTTCCCTGATCCTCGCGCCGGAGAGAATGACCGCCCTAATGGCCGTGACGATTTGCAGATGCCACGCACCTTGCTTTGGGCCTTTCGCGAGTGTGCCAAGCAAGGCGCCCACATCTCGCGCGCTTAGGAGCCGTTCACGGCGCAACGTCTTTGGTTCATCGACAGTGGCTAACGGATTGCCGAGGGCCTTCGAGCGAAGCCCCCAGATCAGCGCCTTCCCGAATAGGTGGTGAAGAAACCGGTAGAGATTTCCAGCCTCCGCCTTGCCGCCGATTATCGCGCCCTTGTCGTTGAGCTTTAGGGATGCCCTCACGATGGCGCCTGCGTCTTCTCCGGTGACGCTATTGACCTTGAGCGCTCCTATCGCCGGTTTGACCTTCTTGTTCCACATCCGCCGCTTTTCACCAGCGGTTCGGGGTTTGTTTGCAGCGACGACTTCCATGCTGTAGCGATTCCAGAGATCCTCGACGGTCTTCTCGAGGCGGCCCCGCTCGGCTTCTGCCTCTCGTTCCTGGGCCGCTTTCGCGCGCTTCGCCCGAAGTGTCGGTTCGCCGTGGCCGGTACGGCCGGCTTCTTTGAGCTTCGCAAGCTCGCCGAGGGCCTTGTCGAGGGTCCAGCCCTCGGAGGCCCAACCCAAGGCCTCCTCTATCCGGCGGCTCCCTATGCGGTGCCGGATGGCGTAGTAGCGGTCTAACTGTTTGCCGTGCTTCCGCGTTGGGTGCTGGCGGTAACGGACCCCTCTTCCCACGGTTTTCCATTTACCAGCCATGACTATTTTGCCTTTGTCCCCCGGTTGTCCCCCGCCTCGGCGTGACAAGCGGTGATTGGGTGTGAGAGCTAGTGATCCACATTACGACTATGAAAGACCATTTTCGAGGGTTATCGTGATCGGGAGTGACGGGGCGTGAAACCGGCTAACGCTAATTCCTAATCTGGGGGTCGTGCGTTCAAATCGCGCCGGGGACGCCATTTACGAATCGGATTTGACGATCAGATGATCGCGCAAAATCAACTGCGTTCCTAACTGCCGATCACCTCACACGTGAACCCAGTACGGGCAGACAATTTTCGGGGTGCGGCCTGGATGCTGGCCGCATCGGTCGGCTATGCCGCCGTCAACGCAATGGTGAAGGACCTTGGCGGCGATCTTCCGCCGGTGGTGATCACCTTTTCGCGGGCGGCCTTCGGCGTGGTGGCGCTACTTCCCGTGCTCCTGGTGCGCGGCTTGGGGGTTTTCCGTACAAGCCGGCCCGGCCTGCATATGCTGCGCGTCTGCGGAAGCTTCGGCAACCTGACGCTCGGGTTCTATGCGCTCTCGCATCTGCCGGTTGCGACCGCGACTGCGCTGTCGTTCACCCAGCCGCTGTTCATGATCCTGCTGGCGGCTTTCGTGCTGGGGGAAATGGTGCGCTGGCGTCGCGGTCTTGCCACCTTGGCCGGATTTTTCGGCGTGATCGTCATGCTGGGACCCAGCGGGCTGGCGCTCAATCTTGCCGCTTTGGCCGGGCTTGGAGCCGCGGCATCTCAGGCGGTTGCTTACGGCGTGATCCGGCACCGAAGCGCGGAGGATGGCGCGCTCACCATCCTCGCCTGGTTCACCGCAGGATTACTCGTCCTTTCGACTCCGCTTGCGATCCTGTTCTGGAAAACGCCGCACGGGACACAGTGGGTCTATCTGGCCGTCATTGGACTGGTCCTGACCGCCGTGCAGTTCTGCATCATCAAGGCCTTTCGGCTCGCCGAGGCGACGGTCGTGAACCCGGTCGACTACGTCCGCCTGATCTTCAGCGCGATCCTCGGATATTTCCTGTTCGAAGAGATCCCCACGGTTTGGACGGTTGTAGGTGCCGCCATGATCGTTGCCGCAACCCTGTACATCCTTTTCCGCGAGGCGCGGCTATCGAAGGGGGCGTGAGCCTTACCCAATCCCCTCACCGCTTCTTCACGAACTCCGCCCGCAACACGAGGCCCTTTATGCCGTCGTAGCGGCAGTCAATCTCCTGCGGGTCACCGGTCAAGCGAATCGATTTGATGAGCGTGCCTCGGCGCAGGACCTGACCGGCGCCTTTGACCTCAAGATCCTTGATCAGCGTTACCTGATCTCCATCCGCGAGAACGGTGCCATGCGAATCGCGCACCACCACCTCCGCGGCTTTGGCCGCCTCCGCCTGCTTTGCCCGCAGGTTGCTGGCCGGAACCCATTCTCCGCTCTCATCGTCATAAACGTAGTCATCGTCGTTGGGCATCATCATTCCTCAAATGGGACAAGGCGGCAGCGCTCGTCTAACGCTGTGATTTTGTACTGCTTAAAGTAGTATTCTTCACGGCGATATTTCGTGTCTGAGTGGGACGCCACCTTTAGTCGGGAGGCTTTATGAACAAGAACACGCTCTGCTTATGGTATAACCACGACGCCGAGGAGGCCGCGCGCTTTTATGCCCGGACCTTTCCTGACAGCACGGTAGGCGCGGTGCATCTGGCGCCAACGGATTTTCCGGGCGGCAAGGCGGGCGATGTTCTTACGGTTGAGTTTACCGTGTGCGGCGTACCCTGCATTGGCCTCAACGGCGGCGACATCTTCAAGCACAGCGAGGCGTTCTCGTTTCAGATCGCCACCGAGACCCAGGAGGAAACCGACCGCTATTGGAACGCCATTGTCGGCAACGGCGGCGCGGAGAGCGCCTGCGGCTGGTGCAAGGACAAATGGGGTCTTTCCTGGCAGATCACCCCCCGCGTTCTGACGGAGGCCATGGCCACAGGCGGTGACGTCGCCAAGCGCGCGTTCACGGCGATGATGGATATGCGCAAGATCGATGTGGCGAAAATCGAAGCGGCAGTCCGGGGAAAGTAAAGTCGCTCAAGCGTGGCCCGACAGCGCTGCTCGCCTAGCCTCGTGGACGGCGCACCGCCGTCAAGGGGCCGGCACGAACCGGCTCACGCGGTGCGCTTGCACTTCGGCTATGTAAAGAGCCCCCGTGCTGTCGGTGGCCATGAGGTGGGGACCCACGAACGTCGCGTCGATCTTGCCGGTCTGCGCAAGGGTTTTGCGGTCATATAGCCACACCTGCTGGTTTCCCCAATCGGCGACGTAGAGGGTGCGCTGCTCCGGATCGACAGAGAACGCTATTCCCGAGGCCGAGAGCGGCGCAGCCCCTGCGCGATTGACGAAGAATTGGCGCTGATATTTTCCATCGCGGTCAAAGAGCTGGACGCGCTTGTGGGCGCGGTCGGAAACATAGACCGTGCCGTCCTTCGCAATCTCCACCCCGTGCACGCCAATAAACGACGGGGCATTGTCGTTCTTTATGTCGGTCGACGTATCGGTGGCAGCAGGGCTGGGAGTGCTCTCCGCCGGCGGGGGCGCGCCGAAGGCGCTCCACATACGCTTGAACGCGCCGGTTTCGGTGTCGAATACGACGAGGCGATTATTGGCATAGCCGTCCGCGACGTAGACCTCATTGCGCGCGTCGTCGATGAATATGTCGGCGGGTGCGCGAACGTTGGCGTGATCGAGGTTTCCGGTGCTGGCGCCGCGACGGCCGATCTGGCGGATAAACTTGCCCTGACCATCAAACACCAGGACCATGTCGTCGGCCTGCGCGGAGGTGCCGCGGAAGCTGCCGGTGATCCAGACGCGTCCCTTCGCGTCGACTGCCAGGCTATGTTCCACCTGAGGCCATTCGTATCCATCGCCGGGTCCGCCGAAGCCGCGCAGGTATTTTCCATCGCGGTTGAAGGCAAGCACCGCCGGCCCCGCGTGAGCTCGGTCGGCTTCCGACAGCGCCCGTGGCCGTTGAAGGACCCAGACTGTGTCGTCGGGTCCAACCGCCACCGCGCTTACTTCGCTCATGATCCAGCCGTTCGGCATCTGAGGCTGCCAAGGCTTACTGACCATCCCCTGAGGGGCGTTCGCCGCCTGGGCACGCGGGGCAACGCTCATGCCGGCCAGCAAGGCGAGCGTCAAAACGCCGGCACTGACGGCGCGATGAGTGTGGCGGCCGTCGCCGGCGCTGGAAATGCGGTTGAACATTATACCCCCCCCTGTTGTCCGACAACTATCTTGCTATCAGGCGTGCCGGGGCGCCACCCCTAAACGGCATATGGGAGCGAATGCCGACTCCATTATTGCGGCGCACACGATTGCCGGCAGAAAGCGATTCCGCGCTAGGCGGCCAGGGTCGCGAGGAGATCGTCCAGTTCTACGAACTGCTCGGGGAACGCGCCCGTACTCCCGGACGCGAGCGCGGCGTCGAGAGACTCTTTCGAGGGATAGAGGTCGTGCACCACCACCAGCGTCTTGCCGTCCTTTTCCGTGAAGGTTGCCGTGGTGACCGCCCCTTCATCACTCTCCTCATTGGTCCACCTAAGTCGCGTGTGCGGCGTCACTTCGAGGTACCTGCCGAAAAACGCCATGGGCTGTTCGGCAGCCGGATGGCCGAACACGAAACGGTATGTGCCCCCCGTCCGGGCATCGACTTCGCAGGACAGGAACTGAATTCCAAAGGACTTTGGCGCCCACCAGCGCTTGAGCAGTTCGGGCTTGGTCCACGCCTCGAACACCAGGCGCGCCGGACCGTTGAGGGTGCGCGTCACGACCAGTTCGCGGTCGGACGTCCGCTCCACCGTCGTGGTGGGCTGTTCACTCTCGCCTTTTACGCCCATGGGCTTTTTCCTTCCGCTTTAAATCCTCGACAACCGCGTCCAGGGAGTCGAACCGTGCGGCCCACATCTGGCGGTACCGCTCGATCCACGCCGCCTCTTCCTCCAGGCGGCGCAGACCCAGCTTGCAGGTCCGCACGCGCCCGACCTTCTCCGTCGTAACCAGTCCCGCCTGCTCCAGCACGCCCACATGCTTCTTCATGCCCGTGAGGGTCATGTGGAACTTTCCGGCAAGTTCGGTGATCGAAGCGTCCGCGCGCCCCAGTTGCTCCAGAACGCCGCGCCGGGTGGCATCCGACAAGGCTGCGAACGACACATCGAAGCGGGCTGGACAATACTGAACCATATAGTTCAGTTTCTAGCACACAGATTTGCGCCTCGCAAGGGATGCTGCGCGCTCGCGTTGCCCACCTCCCTTGCTGCGGACGTCTTCACCTTCCTCCCTGGAACGGCTATTCAAATGCGGTCCTTCGCCGAAGAGAAGATGCACGCGCATGGTGGCGGCCTGATGCACCAAATGGTATTTCCCCTATGACGGCGCACGCGGCCATTGTTACGACCTTGCGCGATGCCGCGGCGACCTTGGGGTCGTTTGTCACCTATCACCGTGCCATCGGCTTCGAGCACTTCTTCTTGTTCTTCGACGATCCCGCCGATCCGATGCTGGACTGGGCCCGGGAGCAGCCGGACATAACCGCAATGCCGCGTGATGACGATCTGCGGCGCGCCTGGAGCCGCTTGATTCTCTGGAGCGAGGCCGCGGCGCATGTGGATCGCGAGGTCATGGCGCGCCAGATCCTCAACGCCGAGCACGCTATGAATCTGGCCCGCGCTGAGGGGTTCGACTGGCTGTTGCACATTGATTCTGACGAGCTGTTCTATCTGCCCGACGGCGACGCCGGGGCGCATTTCGCGCCGCTCGCGCATGTGGCGGTGGAGGTGACAGCCTACATCAATTACGAGGCCGTTCCCGAAACTGAAGACACAGGCGATTTCTTTCGCACCGTCACACTGTTCAAACGGCCGCTCTCCGAATACCCGCCGCCGGAAGCGAAAGCGCTCATCACCCGCGCCGGTCAACAGGTCGACACGTTCTTCCATTTCTACGGTAACGGAAAATCCGCGGTGCGCTTGGCGGCGCCCGGCATGGTTCCTGTGAATGTCCATGATTTTGCGCGGCGCGGCGGATGTTCCGTGATGAGGTACCGGGGCCCGTTCATCCTGCATTACCCCTGCTGCGGATTTGCCGCCTTCTGGCGGAAGTACGTGACCCTCGGGCGCTTTCCCGACAAGTGGTGGGGAACAGTCGATATCGCCGAAGCCGTCGGTCCCTTTCATCTGCAGGCCCGCGACGCGGTGATGGACGCGGTTGCAGCCGGGGATATGGAATCTGCGCGGCGCTTCTACCGCGACCGAATGATGATCACAGATGCGGCATTGATCGCCGAGATGACGCGGCACGACCTTTTGGAACGCATAGACGCGCCGGGAAAAATCCTCGCGGCAGCCGGCAATTCCTCAGAACAGCCAGCCGTTCAGGGTTAGCCGTTGATCGGTGAACGCGGTGGACGCGCATTGGATGGGCGTAACCTCGTGGTAGACGAAAGTTGGAAAAACCATAAGGCCGTTGCGGGGCGGGTCGATGTCGGCTGCCAGTTTGCCGCACTTGCCGTACCCGTATTGAAACAGGGTGTGAAAGAGGCTGAGGTGTCCGCCGCTGAACTGTTTGGGTTCCCGGTGGAAATAGTAGACATAGCTCACTTGGCGGTGGGCGATTTCCGGTAAGCCGTTGTCCGTATGCACAGCGAAGAAATCGCCGTCGCCGTGGGCGGTGACCTGACATTCCAACCGCTCAAGGGGCAGCGGATCGATGCGCAAGCGCGGCCAGAGCGTCGGCATCAGTTCAAGCAGTTTCGGCATAACCATCGCCGCCATGGCCCCATTGGCAGGCCCGTCCAGGACACGGGAGCTGCGGATGCGATAGCTCGAAGGCGCGAAGCCATGGCTGGGCGCTTCATGAACGCCGGAGTTCTGGAAGGCGCCGGCGTGGGCCGTGGCGAAAGCCAGCACCTGCGCAGTCTCCGCGTCCGTCATGAAATCGGGGATCAGCACATGTGGGGGGGCGACTTCGAGGCTCGCGATGTCGCCGGCGGCAACCTCTATGGCCTCACCGCCTGGAACCCGCAGGCGTAACGTCCGGCCTACCGCATCGGCGGGCCTGCGCATGCACTGAAGAATATCCTGGAGTTCGCCGCTCGCCGGCGTGCAGACCGCGCGGCTCTGGCCGTCCTTGAGATGAAGTGTGGCTTCGTCCACGGCTGGGCCTTTCGAGCTTCTGCGAAGAGCCGTATTTATGCTGCGATTTCGGCGCAGTTTAGCTAAAACCACCCTTGAGGCAATGAGGGCGGGCCGGGCGTCGCCACTCTGGCTAAATTTCGAAGCGACACATCTCGCCCCCTTTAGGAAATCATGATGGCTAAGAAAGCTGACGTTCTGACCGCCGCAGCGCTTCTTGTTAAAGAACACGGCGAGGATGCCTGGCTGGAGGCAAGCTCCAAGGCCACCGATCACAAAGCGGCCGGTGACATGGCCGCCAGTCAATTCTGGGCCCATGTGGCGGATGCCATTGCCGCCATGTCCGGGGAAGCCGAAGTAAGTCCCACGGCTTACAAACACTAATAGGCGCAATGACCAAACACCGGATCTATACGACCAGCTTTGCGAGTGTTTACCCGCTCTACGTCGCCAAGGCGGAGAGAAAGGGGCGCGAAAAAGCCGAGGTCGATGAGATCATCCGCTGGCTGACCGGGTACAGCCAGGCAAGGCTGGACGCGCAGCTCAAAAAGAAGGCCAACTTCGAGACCTTCTTTGCCGAGGCTCCAAAAATGAATCCTGCACGGGCTTTGATCAAAGGCCTGGTGTGCGGCGTGCGCGTGGAGAACGTCGAAGAGCCGCTCATGCGCGAGATCCGCTATCTGGACAAGCTGGTTGATGAGCTGGCGAAGGGCAAAGCAATGGAGAAGGTTCTGCGAAAAGAAGGCGCGTGAGGAATGGATAGCGCGCTGCTTGAATTCGAGTTCCTTGCACTGGTGATTTTCTCGTTCGTCTGCGGGCGTGGTGAGTAAATCCGCACTGATTTTCCAGCACGCCCCGCCGGCCGCTTCGCAGATGCGAGACACCCTTTGCCTGCCTGCCCTGCTGGCCTCGTGCTAAGCTTTATCCGGATCTTTGATGTTTGAACGACACCGGGCGCGGGATTGACCGGCGGCCGGCGGATTTTTGTAAAAACGCGAAGAAGGGGAGGAATGCTATGGGAACCCGATTTGCCCGCATGTTCGCGACGTTCGCGGGGTTGTGCCTGGCCAGCACGTCCGTACAGGCCGCAGCCGACAGCGTTGACGAACATTTGCGAGCCGCCAAAACCGCCGCTGGGTTGGATTTCGCCGGCGTGCTGGTGTCCACCTGCGTGGCGCCCGACAACACGGGGGGCGGCGGTGGTGGCCCCCGGGTAATTCCGGACCGCGCGACGTGGCATGCCGAGCCCGCGAAGATTTACGACAATCTCTACTTTATCGGCACGAAGGTGCACTCGGCCTGGGCGCTGAAGACCAGCGAAGGCATCATCATCATCGATACGCTGTTCAATTACGCCATCGAGGACGAGATCATCGGCGGGCTGAAGAAGCTGGGCCTCGATCCGGCGACTATAAAGTACGTGCTGATCTCGCACGGCCACGGCGACCATGATGAAGGTGCGGCCCTCCTGCAGCAGCGCTATGGCGCCAAGGTCGTCATGGGCGCGGCCGACTGGGACGGTATCGAAAAAATGGCCGACAAGCCGGGCGGCAAGCCCAAGCGCGACATCGTCGCCACCGACGGCCAGAAGATCACCCTGGGCGACACCACGGTCACCCTGGTGAGCACGCCGGGCCACACCCCGGGCACCACGTCGTTCCTGTTCACGGTGAAGGATAACGGCAAGCCGGTGACCGTGGCCTATTCGGGCGGCACCGCCCTCCAGATCATCTACAAAGACGTGAGCAAGCTGAACATTTACGCGGACACGCAGGCCAAGTTCGGGCGCATGGCGGCGGAGGCCGGCGCCACTGTGCTCATGACCAACCATAGTGTGTTCGACAATGCCGCCACCCGGGCGCAGCTCATGGCCGTGCGCAAAGCCGGTGATCCACATCCCTACGACATCGGCGCCGGCGGCGTGGCGCGCTATCTGACCGTCATGTCCGAATGCGCCAAGGCGCAGATCGCACGGCTGCGCACGCCGGGGTCTTGATCAGTGTTGGGCGGCAAAGGCCTATGAACAGGCCTTGCCGCCTCTTCGCTGCTAGTTCGCCTGCGCGGCAAGGCCCGCGTCGTAGCGGTAGACCTTACCGCCCTTCATTACAAAGCTGACGCGGCGCAGCGCGGTGATGTCGGCGAGTGCGTCGCCGTCCACCGCAATAATGTCGGCTTGCATGCCGGGCTTGATGGCGCCGATGCTTTTGTCGAGCTCGATAGCCTTGGCGTTGCGCGAGGTGGCCGAGACAATGCCTTCCATGGCGGGCCATCCGTTCTGGACGCGGAAAATGATCTCTTCCGCATTATGGCCTTCGGCTCCCGCGACCGCGTCTGACCCGGAAATGATCACCAGTTTCGGCGTGGTAGAGAACATGGTTTTCCACCGCTTCCCCTGGTCCTTCACGAAGGCCTTCATATTGACGAAGGCCTCAGGCGTGTAGTTACCGATGCCGGTGTAGTTCTTCTCATGCGCGATATAATTCTGGGTCACGACGCCCACGGTGGGCTCGAACAGGACGCCCGCGTTGGCCATGAGGGTGAATGTCGGCGGCGTGGCCAGTGAGCCATGCACGACGGTCGTGCATTTCCCTGCCACCACGCGCTGGATCGAATCATCGCCGTGCGCATGCACCCAGACCCGCAGGCCCTGCTTGCGCGCTTCATCGCAGACCGCCGCCACCACTTCGGCGCTGAGGGTCGCGCCCCCGCCGTCGCGGGAGCTTTTGGAGGCGAACATCTTGATGAGGTCCACGTTCTCGGCCTTGCGAGCCCGCACGAAAGCGCGCGCTTCATCGGGCGTCGCCGTCTGGCTGGTGAACGCGGTGCCCGAGGTCAGAAGGCGCGGGCCGATGAGATCGCCGTTGGCTAGGGCCGGGCGGATAATAAGATCGTCGGCCGAACCCAGGCTCTGGACGGTCGTATAGCCGCCCATGAGCGTCTTTTTGAGGTTCTCCGCCCACTTGATGGCCTGTTTCTCGCGCGGATAGCCCGTTGAGTCGGCGCGGCCCTCATCATTGAAATGCCCGACGACGTGGACGTGGGTGTCGATCAACCCGGGAAGGACAGTGGCCTTGGCGAAGTTAAAGGCCCACGGTCCCTTGGCGCCCTGTTCAACGGAGGCGATTTTGTCGCCCTGCACGGTGACGGTCGCGTCCTTCATGGAGGCGCCGGTTCCGTCGATGAGCAAGCCGGCGTGGATGCGAACCGGCGCATCTGCGGCGGATGCTGGTGCCCCCGCACAGGCAAGGACTGCGGCAATAGCGAGCGCGATTCTCATAGAAACCCCCGTTCCGACGGCACCAAAGCTTGGACAAGGATGGCGCAGATTCCGGACCCAAGCCATCTATTCCTTGAGCATATTCCGGCGAAGTGTGAGCGGTTCGCCGAGGAAAATGCGACCAAAACAATTAGGCCGGCGCCAGGCGCAAAAAGAGCCCGCCGTCGGTCAGGAGGTAAATACAGCCGTCGGGACCGACGCCCACATCGCGGATACGATCGATTCCGCGCAGCACTTCTTCCTGGAGGACCTGCCGGTTGTCCTTCAGCACGATGCGATAAAGCGCGCGGTTCTTCAAAGACCCGACAAACATGTTGCCTTTCCAGCGCGGGAAAGTGTCCCCGGCATAGAACGCGACGGCCGAGACCGCCGGCGACGGCGCCCAGCTCACAACCGGCTGTTCGACGCCTTCCATCTCCGGAACCGCGACCCGCGGGATGGAATCGTAGCGATGCCCCCAGGTCACCACCGGCCAGCCGTAGTTGGCCCCCTTGCGGATGATGTTCATTTCATCCCCGCCGCGGGCGCCGTTCTCCGACTCCCAGAGCACGCCGTTGGCGTCGAAGGCCAGGCCCAACGATTGGCGGTGGCCGTAGCTCCAGACCTGCTTGAGTGCGCCTGGCACATTCACAAAGGGGTTGTCGGTGGGCGCACGGCCGTCGTCGTGCATGCGCAGGACCTTGCCGTTGGCGTCGGCGAGATCGAGGGAGGGTGCATCCTCCGGCGCGCCGAAGTAGATGTTTCCGGAAAAGCCCATGGTCAGGAAAAGATAGCCGTCGCGGCTGAACGCCATGCGCGCCGTGCTCGACTCTCCCGTGAGAGTCTCGAACAGGACCTGATGGCTTGACCACCGGTTGCCCTGGATCTTGCCGCGCACCACCCGCATCCGTGTACTTGCGCCGGTGGCGTTGGCGGCGGCCGCGGGCTCGGCAATGGTGAGATACACCCAGCCGTTCCGGGCATAATCCGGATGCAACGCAATGTTCAGGATGCGCCGGCCGGTAGCGCCGTTCAGTGGCTTATCGATGGGGATGCCCTCGATCGCCTGCGGCAATAGTTTGCCCTTGTCGACGATGCGGAGCACTCCGGCCGCCTCGGTGATCAGAGCGCGGCCGTCAGGCAGAAAAACAAACGCATAAGGCGCCGCGAGCTTCGCAACCGTCTCGACGCGGAAGTCCGCCGCCTCGGTGTGCATCACGCTGGCCGGCACCTGTTGGACGGACCGGTCGACGACGAGGGTCGCGACAAACGCAGCGCGGATGTAGGCCACCAGATCCTTCACCTGTGGCTCGGCAAGATCGAAGGCGGCCATCTTCGGCGGGAAGCCGCCACGGATGGCTTTGGCGATATCTGCATCGGTACGGCCGTGAATCCAATACTCGTCGCTCAGCGCTGGCCCTTCGGCGCCCATACCGCCCGCGCCGTGGCACCCGGCGCACTGCTCATTGAATATCTTCGCGCCCGGCAAGGCGGATGCGGGATTGGTGTGTTGGCTTACGGGCGCGCGCACGATGGTGCGTACCTGGGCCTGCGCTCCGGCAATGGACGTGAGCAGAACAGCGCCCGCCAATCCGACGATCCAACGCTTCATGGCTACTTCCCCCTGACGGCAGTGACATCCACCTCGATCATCATCCCCGGCCAAGCCAGCGCGGTGACGCCGACCAACGTTCCCGCCGGTTGCGGAAGCGAGCCTAAGACCTCGGCACGGCATTTCCCGACATCGGGCATGCTGCGCATGTCGGTCACATAGGTCGTGACCTTGACGATATCGGCGAGCGACGCGTTTTGCTTTTCGAGTGTCCGCTTGATCTTGTCCCAGGCGTATTTGCATTGGGCGTAGACATCGGCGGTATGAAGAATTTTTCCACCCACGGCGGCGGTTTCGTCTTCGGAGCCGACGCCGGCAAGGTAGATAAACCGCTGCGGATTGGTCACCGTGACAACCTCAGAGAACCGGCCCCTGGCCCATTCACTGTAGTTGAAGTTCTCCTTCTTAAATCCGCCGCCATTCCCTCCATCAGTGGACGCCGCCTGGGCAAAGGCGAATAACGCAAGACAACCTATGAGGCCAAGCGACGCCGTCCGCACAAATTTCATCCCGCACTCCTGTTCCTACTCATAGGTTGGCCGAACGCGCCTGCTGCGCGACGCCGGAATAATTCACCACGCAAGCGTCTTGCCGTCGTAGCCGATGACCTGGTCGCTGTTTTCCAACGTGCGTTCCCCAATGATCTTAATCATGCCGGCGACGACTTCATCCGGCGTACGCGCGGTGGCCGGCGATTTGCCGCCGTAGGCGGAGCGCAGCAGGTCCGTGTCGGCGCCACCTGGATGGACGATGGCAACAATCACACCGCGCTCGCGCACTTCGGCCGCCAGGGTCTTCATGGCCATGTTCAGCGCGGTTTTGGAGGTCGAATAGTAATACGTATGATCACGACGCACCTGCTTGCGCAGGGTCTGCCCCAGGGCCGCGGTGAGGCTGGTGATGGCGACGATCTTCTTCTGTCCGCTGGCAGCGACGTTCTCGATGAACGCCTGACTCACGAGCAGTGGGCCCAGCACATTGGTGTTCATGACCCGCTGAAACAGCTTCGCATCGAACGCCCCGAGAGTGGCGCCGCCGGTGAAATCACCGATCCCGGCATTGTTTAGGAGCACGTCGATGGGCTTGCCTTTGTATTTGGCGGCAAGCGTCTTGATTTCGGTCTCGTTTGTGACATCGAGCCGCTCGGGCACGACGGTGGGGTGTTTCGCAGCCAAGGCCTTGAGTTCATCCGCCTCCTCCGGATTGCGCGCGGTGGCAATGACTGTCCAGCCTTTTTCCGCATAGGCCTTTGCGAAGGCCAGGCCGATGCCACGGTTGGAGCCGGTGATCAGGACGGTCTCGGCGCGCGCGGTGACGGCGGCGCTCACCATGACGACCGCCATGACAAGGATGCCGATCAGTCTTTGGGTTGAAGTCGTCATCAGAGCCCCCAATTCAGCGAAGGTGAGACCTTACGCCCGCCCGCGCCCCTCATCAACGAGGCGCCGCGTGGTGTCCGCGTAGGCGGTGTCGATGAGGCCGACAAGGGCCGTCATGTCGAAGGCCTGCCCGGGCTTCAGCTTTACGTGCCGCATGCGTTTTCCCGTACCTTCCAGCAGGCCGGCAGGATCGTGCAGCGATGCCCCCTGAAAGAAGCCGATGCTGACGTGGGCTTTGTGGATTCCGACGTAGGCGAACGGCGCATCATCCACACAGGCTGTGGCCATGCCGTCGTGCATGAGTTCGCGGACATCGCCGCCGCAGGCCCGCATACGGGCGAACCACGGCTGCGCCAGGCCCCTCAGCTCCGGGGCTTGCTCGGTGAACCAGATGTCGATGCGGGGGCTTCGCCTGACCGCGCCGTCGAATCGCAGGATTTTTTCCATCGCCGCTTGCCCTCAGGCCGGTCGCGCGTATCGCCCGGCTTACGGAAATCAGCCCACCTTTGCTGCGGGCATGTCGTCTATGAGGAAACCTTGGAAATTCTTGATTCCGAAGTCCCGGCCGATTTCGAGCGCCGCCGGGTCGTCGACCCGGCTCATGACCATGGCAATGCCGCGATCGAGGGTCTTCTGGACAAAATCGCGATGCGCGTTCGAGGAGCTTTTCAGGTCGCCCTTCCAATGTAACTTCGCCATGTTCGGCTTGACCTGGCTGAGGTCGAGAAGGTCGACCGTATCGGGGAAGATCTGATCCACCGCGATCCGTCCGCCGCGGGAGAAAATCAGATCGCGGGCTTTCTTGAATTCTTCAAAATGGGACGCGATCATCGGCTGCGGAATCTCGAACGTGAGGTTTTCCACCGACGCGGTCTTCAGCGCGGTCTCGAAGGTCTGGGTCAGAATCGAGTGGACGTTGAGGTTGAGCGAGCATGGCAAGCCGTCTTGCGGGAGAAAAGCCAGCGATCGCAACATAAGCTGGTCAAGCATATGCGTCAGGTTTTGGAATGAGCGCTTCGATCCCCGCATTTCAACACCGGGAAAAAACGCGCCCCGCAAAAGCTCGATGCTGACGTAACATTCGCGCATGGTCGGCGCCAGGAACTCCGATTGTCCCTGCAGCAGAATGGATTGGTGGCGAACGAATTTCTCGACGAACTCCTTCGGCCCCATTTCCTTGAAGGCCGATGCGACGCCGCGGATGTCGTCATCGGTCAAGCCGCGGGAGCGCGGCCTCTCGGTTTTGGACGCGACACGACGGCGATCCGAAATCGCTGCCTCCTCGTCTTCTTCAAAGAGCGGCAGCGGCTCCGTGGCAGCGTCCGGTTTGTCATCGGCTTTCGCCTCGACCGTCGGGTCACCGCCGACCCAGTCCACGTGGATAGCCCGGTTCAGCATCTTGCCGACGGACTCGACCGTCATCTTCAATAAAAAGCGCGAATAGGATTCCGGCGCAATGAACGCCGTTTCGCCGTTTTCGGCGGGATAAATCGCCGCGACACCGCCGCTCAACTGCTCACGCTGCACGGCCAGGGCGATCGATTGGATGGCTTGTTGCTGCTTTTCCGTCCGCAAACGGCCGAAGGAGGCGGGGAACGGCGCCACAATGAGATCGGCTTCGCCCGCGCGCATGTGGGCAATCTTGAAGTTGGGCAGCGCCTTAGCGAGCCCGCGCGGGTCGAGCGCCTTGAGGATCGAATTGCGGACGTTCTCCTTGCCCAGCCCGCCCAAGATGTAGCCGCTGACGTTGAGGTTGTCGGCAGCAGCGATGGCCGCAGCGTTCCGCGTGGGCATCAAAAGGATGACGCTCATGTGCTGAAGCGCCACCCCGCCCCACCGCCCGGCCCGGAGGTTCGCGAGGAAATCCACGGCGGAGATGGCGTCGGGCCGCTCCGCGCAGATCACGCAGTCCACCGGTGTCTTGCGATCCTGCAGAACGCGCAGGGCAAGGATCGCCGACGGAGCCACATGGACAGCAGGTGAGCCCTCGGCAATCAAGAAGCGCCGCAAGCCTTCACCCACGGCCGCCTCCGAGTCGACGATCAGGAACCGCGTCCGTGCGATGACGGTCTTTTGGGGCTTTTCGTCTGCGGGCATGTGATCGGGGACGGGCTCGGCTGGAACGTTAAAATGAAGGCGGGCCTTGTGCGGCGTGGTCGCCCGATGAATGCGAATATACCGCTACCGCAGCGCAAAGACACAAGATGAAATGCGATCGCTTACTTCACGGCGGTGACGTCCACCTCGACCATCATTCCCGGCCAGGCCAGCGAAGTCACGCCTACGAGTGTGTGAGCCGGCAGCGGAAGGCCGCTTAAGGCCTCTGACCGGCACTTTCCCACGTCGGGCATGCTGCGCATGTCGGTCACATAGGTCGTGACCTTCACGATATCGGTCAGGGACGCATTTTGCTTTTCGAGTGTGCGCTTGATTTTGTCCCAGGCGTATTTGCACTGGGCGTAAGGATCGGCGAGGTGGAGGATTTTCCCGCCCTCGGTCGCGGCCTCGTCCTCGGAGCCGACACCGGCGAGATAAATGAACCGGCGCGGATTGGTGACCGTCACCGCCTCGGAGAACCTGCCCTTGGCCCACTCACTGTAGTTGAAATTCTCCTTCTTAAATCCGCCGTCGGAGGCGGCCTGGGCAAGAGCGAAGAAGGCGAAGCTCGCCATGAGGCCGAGCGCTACGGTCTTTGCGATTTTCATTGGGGGTCCCCGTCCGCAATTCGTTGAGTGTGGGGAAAGCTTATACGTGACCGTCCAGGGGACCAATGCGTTAGCGGCCGGAACCCGGTTTTTCCCCGGTGACGAGAGGGCGGGAGCGGAACACGGTGCCTGCTGACGGGTTATAATCGGAATATGTCGGCTTAAACGAGGAGTGACCCATGGAAACGAAAGAACTGCACCGCGGCCGGTTGATCGACCATCTTCAACTGGTGGTGTCCGACCTCGCTGCTGCCAAGCGGTTTTATCAGGCGGTGCTGAAGGCCCTCGACGTACCCATGGGCGGCGAGGGCGAGGACTTTTTCTGGGCTGACGAGCTCTTCGTCTCAAGCAAGGACAGTAAAGCCGCTCAGGGGCACCTGACGGGCAGGGCGCACTTCGCGTTTCAGGCCAAAGACCGCGATCAGGTCAAAGCTTTCCACGCAGCGGCGGTTGCCGCCGGTGGGCGCGACAACGGCGCCCCGGGCGAACGGCCCTATCATCCCGGGTATTATGCGGCCTTCGTCACAGACCCCGACGGCAATAACGTCGAGGCGGTTTTCCATGGCGCTGCGCAACGCTCCGCACCATCGGTGAAGATCACGTTTTAAGCTTCCATGTAGCGGCGGCCCGCGATCTCTTCTTAAAAAAGCATCCGTTTCGATGCATTGTACGGCCAAGATGAGGCTCCGCTCCCGGGCCCTTCACATTGATTGGCCGGCCCATGTTCATCGAAGAATACCCCAATGCCGTCCCCGTGGACCTGTGCGAGCGTATGATCGCGGCGTTCGAACGCGACCCGCGCCGAAAGAAGAGTCTGGTGGTGGTGGGCGATCAATGGGTCGAGCATAAGGGCCGGTCGGGAACCGCCATCCAGGATCCCGCCCATGATTCACCGGAGTGGCAGGGGTATCTTGAGCAGCTCGCCCCGCCTTTCGAGTCCACGGCACAAAGCTATGCCGGGAAGTACCGCGGCTTCGTTCAGTTGGCCAGCCTGGATGAAATCTACTGCACGCGCCCCAATATCGAACGGGTCGATCCCGGCCAGCAGTTCGACTGGCATTCGGACCAGAGCGCTTCGACCTCGGGGCGCATCATCGCCGGGCTGCTTTATCTGCGCACCATCACCGCAGGCGGCTACACCGAATTCGACCTACAGCAGCGGCGTATCCAGCCGGAAGCCGGGAAAATCGCACTCTTCCCGCCGTTCTGGACCCACATGCACCGCGGCGTGAGCCCGGTGTCAGAGGTCAAATACGTGGTGAGCTTCTTCTGGTCTTACGTGAAGCCGCGATGACGCGGCGGCGATGTCATGGCGGCTAAACCGGGCATTACCGCCGAGCGCCACCTTATTTCCACCGACAGCGGCGGCGTGCCGGTGGCGACGTATAGGCCCGCGGGCGCTGGGCCATTGCCGGTTCTAGTCTATTTTCCGGGCGGTAGATTTAGGTATCGGTTTTCAGCGCTGTACGACGCTTTTTGCAGTTACCTGGCCGCGGCCTGCGAATGCGTGGTTGTCTGCGCCGACTACAGGCTGGCGCCCGCCGCGCCTTTTCCAGCCGCCCCCAACGATTGCTACGAAGCGCTGCGGTGGGTCAGCCTCAATGCGGCGTCATTTGGCGGAGACCCGCGGTGTATCGTCGTCGGCGGAGACAGCGCCGGGGCGACTTTGGCCGCGGTGGTGTGCCTGATGGCCAAGGACCGCGGCGGACCATCCATCGCCGGCCAGATTCTGGCCTACCCTTTTCTCGGCGGAGACATGGAGACGCCGTCGCGACTGGAATTCGGCAATGTGGCGGACTTCATCAACGGCTGGCGCGCTTACACACCCCGCCCGGAAGACGCGTCCCATCCCTGGGCTACACCCGCAAATGCGCCGAGCTTGGAAGATCTTCCGCCGGCCCTGATTTTTACCGGCGCCTGCGACCCGCTGCGGGACGAGGGCGAGTCTTTCGCTGCTAAGCTAAGCGCCGACGGCAACGGGGTCGCGCATTTCCGCATCGCGAACGGCGCCCACGGTTTTCTCACGTCCCTCAAGCCGGAGGACGAGGACATACGTCAGGCCGTCGTGAAACTCATCGCTGCGGAAATCAGGAAACGCTTTATTTCGGCGCCCTGACGCCGCTGGTGACGAGGAGGCTGGAAATGAAACCGGTACGGTTGCCGCCGGGAATGGTCACTGTCAGCCAGCGCTTATCAGCACTCACCTCCACGACATTCAGCGCGGTCGTGTCGGGAAAGGTATAGAGCGGCGGGCCGTCGGAACTCCGCGCGGCATAAGCCGGAGCGCCGCCCCGCGCGCTCACCACATAGTAGAGCTGCAGTGACGCCATGAAGGCTTCGGACACGTCTGGGTCGCCGGACTGCTGTTCCGGTGCGGCGGACGGCGGCGCAGGCTGCAGCGGCGCCTGTTGCGGTACCGCGATCTGCGGCAGGGGCGCCAGCCTTGCGATCTGGCGCGGATCCGGCGTTGATTGCGCGGGAGCCGAAAACCGATAAGGCGGTGCGGCCTCAGCGACGATCTGATCTTGCGCGCAGGGTTTCGCCAACGGCCGGTGAAACGCGACCCTCTTCCGTGTGAACAGCGCAGGGTCGCTGGTTTCGACTACCTCGGTGCGGTAGCCGATGGCCGCCGTATTGGGCGTGTCGTTATACCAATCGAGCACGACGGACGCGGTCGCCTTATCCGCGAGCGTGAGCTTGATCGGGTTTTGGCGGGTCTTGCCGCGGGTGTCCTCGTCGTAAGCGGTCGGCACCCAGGACAGCTCTGCGGTTCCAGCGGGAACATCGAGGATGACGATTTCCGGGTTCCTCGAAATCGCGCCGACCAGGATGCCGTTCAGATAGAGATCGCCGCGCGGCACCCGCATATTCTCGCGCTTGGGATAATTCTGATTGAAGCCCATGGCCACGAAAATCCGGGCGCCGCAGGACGGCGCTTCCAGCATATCGGGGGCGGCGCGGACCATGGCCGGCGTCATGGCCGCCATCAGGCCGCACAGAATTGCGCGGGCTCGAAATTCCGTCATACAAACAAACCTTTTGGCGACTCACTCTCACCGTGTTGTTACCATACCCCGGGACGGCGGCGTGCCACATATCCCCGCCGGCATTTGAATTCTTTCAGCATTTTATTGGACCATGACGGACACTCCTCCTGAGCGCGCCACGCGCCCCCTCCCCGCCTTCATCTTCGCCTCCCGCTGGTTGCAGGTGCCGCTGTACCTCGGGCTCATCGTCGCCCAGGGCGTGTACGTCATCCTCTTTCTCAAGGAACTCTGGCACCTGGTGACCCACGTCGCCACGTTCGGCGAGCAGGAAATCATGCTGGTAGTCCTGGGGCTCATCGACGTGGTGATGATCTCAAACCTGCTCATCATGGTGATCATCGGCGGGTATGAAACATTCGTGTCCCGGTTGCGTCTGGAAGGTCACCCCGACCAGCCGGAATGGTTGGACCACGTCAACGCCAGTGTGCTGAAAATCAAACTGGCCATGGCCATCATCGGCATTTCATCCATCCACCTGCTGCGCACCTTCATCGAGGCCGGCGCCCTGGGCAGCGGCAAGAGCGGGTACACCGAGTCCGGCGTCATGTGGCAGACCATCATCCATGTGGTCTTCATCCTGTCGGCGGTGGGGATCGCGGCCGTGGAACGCATGGGCCACCCGCCGGCGCCCACTCGTCATTAGTCGCGAGCGACTAACTCTTGATGTGACTGCCGGTGCCGTCGCCTTTGCGCGCCCATGTGCGGCCGCGGTTGATCTGCATTTTCCGGTCCACCGCTTCGTTGACGTCGAAGCCGCACAACGTCGCCACCCTGTAGAGCAGGATAAAGACGTCGGCGGTTTCCAGCGCCGCCTCGGCGTGGTCGCCGGCGCGGACCGCCTCCACCAGTTCTTCCATTTCCAGCATGGCCCGCTCCACCAGCACGGCAGGCCCGGTGGCGGGCCCGAAAGTGTCCTCGCCCCAGGCGGTGACGGATGTCTGATCTTCGGCGTGGCTCACGGGTATTTCCTTAAAAGATTTTCCAGGCAGTCATCGCCATTTTGACGGCGTTGCGCAATACTCCGGTCAACCCACGCCGGAGAGAGCCATGCCGCACGATCATCCGCACCACCCCGAGGAACCTGTCGACTGGAAGCTTCACGGGGTGAAAGTCATTCCGGGCGACCAGCTTGACGCCAATACCGCCCAGACTCCCGGTATGAACCGGCAGGCCGCCATCAACCTGGCCCGGGTCGGCGCCCAGAAGATCTGGGCCGGCACCGTGCATATCCACGCCAACGCCAAAACCGGCGCCCACCACCACGGCCCCCTGGAAAGCGTGATCTACATCGTGAAAGGGCGCGCGCGCATGCGCTGGGGCGACAAATTGGAATTCACCGCCGAAGCCGGGCCGGGCGATTTCATTTTCGTTCCGCCTTATGTGCCCCATCAGGAGATCAACGCCAGCACCGACGAGACCCTGGAATGCGTCCTGGTGCGCAGCGACAACGAGGCCATCGCCATCAACCTGGAAATCGAACCGGTCGAAAAGCCGGAAACGGTTCTGTGGATTGATCCGGTGCATCGCGCGCCCTGATCCAGCATCGTTGTCCGTCGTCATAAGCGTAGAATTCGGAGTGTTGGAACGAGCTTAGAAAATTGATTCACCGTTCGCCGGAACGGGAGGTCCGGCGGGCATCACATGACCATCCGTGGGGAAACATCATGCGCAGAGACCTCCTGCCCGCCATCGTCGCGGGACTGCTGATCTCCATCTCGCCGCTCCGTGCTGCAGATCGCTTCCAAATAGAGGAAGCAACAATCGACAGCATCCAGAGCGCCATAAAATCCGGGCAGGTCACCTGCAAAGGCGTGGTTCAGGCCTATATCGACCGCGCCAAGGCCTATAACGGCATCTGCACCGCCATGGTCACCCCGGATGGTGCGCCCGTTCCCGCGGTCACCGGGCTAGTGCGCGCCGGCGTGGCCGCCACATTCCCCACCACGACCCGCGCCGCGTCCACATTCCTGCCGAACTTAAGCGAATATCAGGGCGCGCCGCTGGACTACGGCCACATGGAAGCGACCGCGTCGGATCCCAGCGTGCAACAGCAATACGGCATGGTGGTGGGACTTAAAGATGCCGGCCAGGTGAACGCCCTCGAGAGCATCAACATTCGCGGCGAGCGTTCAGTGTCCTGCAAAGCGTCTTGCGACACCAACCCAACACTTGGTCCCAATCCCGCCAGTTGCCCCGCGGCCTGCGACGCCTTCCGGCGCCAGCCCGATGCCCTGGAACGCGCCGCGGAACTCGACGCGCAGTATGGAAGGCGTCCCGATCTCACCAAGCTGCCGATGTATTGCGCCGTCGTCACGGTCAAAGACTGGTATGATGTGAAGGACATTCGTTCCACCGGGGGCAATGACGTGGCCTTTGCCATGGATGCTGCACCCCGGGACGCCACCGCCGTCGGCAAGTTGCGCGACAAGGGCGCCATCATTTACGCCGTCACCATTGCCGCAGAAGTAACCCACGGCGCCGCCGGCCCGGACAAGGCCGCGAAGTCCTTCATCGGCGGCAGCGGCAGCATCCGCAGCTCCTGGGCCGGGCATGTGTGCAGCCCCTATGACACCGAACGCTCCGCCGGGCCGTCCAGCGGCGGCGCCGGCGCCGCGGTGGCGGCCAACCTTGCTACGTGTTCGGTGTGCGAAACCACCGGCGGCTCCTGCCGCGAGCCGGCGGGGCAGAATGCCGCCCCCAGCTTCGTCACCACCAAAGGCCTGACATCCGAGGACGGCACGGCAACAGCGCAACATATCAATCACCGCCCCGGCGCCATCTGCCGCACCCTGGGCGACGCCGCGCGCGTGGTCGACGCCATGAAGGACCCCAAAGACGGAAACTTCGACACCCACGACGCCTTCACGGCCACACCAAAGGCGCTGCTGGCCAAGGACCCTTATCCCAGCTTCGTCGTCACCAAGGCCGGCGCCACTTCACTCAAGGGCCTGCGCATCGGCATCGTGCGCGAGTACATGGTCAAGCACACGCCCAACGACGCCGCCATTAGCGACGCGGTGGATCGTGAAATAAAAAGCGTGCTGCGCGACAAGCTGGGTGCTGAGATCGTGGAATCCATTGATCCCCAGTACCCCGATGATCCGGGCGTTCCGAACATGACATACACCTTCGCCGACGCTTTCGCGGAAACCATCCCCATCAACGCGCCGGAGTATTTCTACCAGATGGTGGGCGGCGCGCTGGAGTTCGCCGTTCCGGGCTACGACGTACGCTCCCGCGACTATCTGGTGAAACTATCCCTGCGCAAGGCGCCGCTCTCGGACAAACTGAACATGCGCAGGATTCTGGGCGACCTCGACAATACCGCCCGCGACGCCTTCAGCATGGCGCGCTACCTCATGGAGCGCGGCGACGCCAAGATCCCCGACTGGACGGCCTACGCCGCAAACTCCAAATGGCGCTCGGAGGAACAGGCGGTGGCGTCGAAAAACGCCGCCACCCAGAATGTGCAGGATATCCGCGCCACCCGCGGCATCGACCGGGTGAAGATGCAGACCGTGTTCCGGATGGCGATCCTCAAAGCCATGCGCGAGAACCATATCGACGTCTTCGTGCATCCGAATATCGGACTGCCCCAGTGGAAGATCGGCACCGACCGCGAGCCCACCGTAGGCGGCCGCGCCGCCGCCGGACCATCCATCACCGATCTGCTGGGAAGCCCCGAGATCAGCGTGCCCGCAGGGTTCAATCAAGTGGTCTTCGACCCGAAGTATGAGCTAAGCGCCGACAGGAAGAGCTATCGCCTGGTGGCCGGGACGGAACGCGGGGCGCTTAACCACCCTATGCCGTTCAGCATCCTGTTCTGGGCAGGGCCCGGCGACGAGCCGGTGGTTCTGAAAGCCGCCTCCGCATACGAGGCCGCCACCAAGCACCACGCGCCGCCGTCGGGATTCGGTCCGATTCTACGTCCTTAAGCGGCCCGGCGGATATCGCTGAGAAAGCTGTCCACTTCGGTCGTCAAGCTCGCCGACTGCACCAGCAATTTTTTCGCCGAGTCCAGCACGCCCGAGGAGACCTGTCCGGTCTTCCCGGCTGCGCTGCTGACCATAGCGACATTCGACGACACATCGCGCGTGCCGGCCGCGGCCTGCTCCACACTGCGGGCTATTTCCGCGGTGGCCGCTGCCTGCTGTTCGATGGCGGCGGCGATGGTGGTGGCGATCTGTTCCACCTGGCCGATGGTGGTGAAAATGCCTTCGATAATGCGGATGGACGTGCCAGCGCTGTTTTGGATATCGGCGATCTGCGCGGCGATGTCGCCGGTCGCCTTGGCGGTTTGACGGGCCAGTGTCTTGACCTCGGCCGCCACCACGGCAAAGCCCTTGCCGGCGTCGCCCGCCCGCGCGGCTTCGATAGTGGCGTTGAGCGCCAGCAGGTTGGTCTGTTCCGCCACCTCGGTAATCAGGTCCACCACTTTGCCGATCTTCTGGGCGGCGGCGTCGAGACCGCGCACCACATCCCGGGCGTCGGTGGCTCGCGCAACCGCCTTGGCGCTGACCTGGGATGATTCACTGACCTGGCGGCTGATTTCCTGGATCGAGGCCGACAGTTCCTCGGTCGCCGCCGAGACCGACCGCACATTCACCGACGCCTCTTCCGATGCGGTGGCGATGGCGGCCGATTGTGCATTGGTTTCCTGGGCGGAGGCCTGCATGGTCACCGCGGAGACTTCCATGTCGCGGCTCGCGGCGGAGACAGTCGCGAGGGCCTGGCGCACGACCCCATCGAATGCCTTGGTGCGGGCCGACATGGCTTCCATGCGGGCTTCCTTGGCTTTGCGTTCCGCGTCTTGAGCCGCCGCCATGTCGGCGGTTTTGATCATATTGATTTTGAATACCTCGACTGCTTTCGCCATGGCGCCGATTTCATCCTGGCGCTCACGCGCGGGAATGGCGGCGGCGGTGTCGCCGCCAGCGAGCTTGGTCATGGCGCCGGTCATGGCTGAGAGCGGTCGCGAAATGCCATTGGCGAGGAGCGCGCTGATCGTCAACTGGAGCGCGGTGGCTATCGCCGCCAGAATGCCGAGCAGAGTTAGCAGCGAGCGGTTTGTTCCTTCAGCTTTGCCGCTGATGGCGCCGCTATTGGACTCGATCAGGTCACCGAGCTTTTCCATGACTTTTTCGAGATCTTGGAAATTCTGAATGAACCCGGGGAACCCTTCGGCGGCGGCATCCGTGTTCTTGAGTGCGCGGTCCACCAACTGAGTCGCGCCGGCGATATAGACATCGAGCTTGGGGCCAGCTTCGGCAACGGCGGCATCTACGTCGGGGGAAATCTTGAGCCCGCGCAGCGCCGCGAGGGATTCGCGGAACGATGCGGCGTGTTCGGCCAGGTCCTCGTGTACGCCGCGCTTGTCTTCCGCACTGCCCTGGGGGCCAACATGCATAGCCATCAGCACGTCGGCGCGGAGCGCATCGTGCATCATATCCACCTGCATCTGTTGGCGGACCGCGGAGGTGTTCTGCGTTACCAGCGATAAGCCGCTGTTGCTGCTGGCCATGCCGAAAACACCGGCGAGGCTGGCGATGGCAATGGTGGAGACCGCGAAGGTTTCGGCCAGGATCAGCTTTTTGCGGATAGAGAGAGCGTCGAACATGAAGGTCTTCCTCTGATTTTCTAGAAACGCCAGGACAAGCCGACGAAGGGATTGAGGCCCGGCGCAGCCGCCGTGAGGCCGACATTGACGCCGGCGTCGAGTTGGACGGCATCGGTGAGCGCGTAGGTCACGCCGCTGTCGAAAGACACCTCCCAGGCGCTGCCGCGCTCGGAGGACTTGGCGGTCGCGATCTCGGTATAGAGGCCGAAGCGCTCGGTGAGGTCGAACCCTGCCGTCGCCGTATTGACGAACACCGCGCTGTAGCCCGTGTCGCCGCTGTTGCGCACAGCATCGACCTCGGTCATGAGCCCAATGCCGACGTTGCCGAAAGCGGTGAGTGCCAACGGCAGGATTACGCCGCCCTCAACCCACTTGTTGCCGATGGTGTTTGAGCTGGTCGGCAGTTTGACGAAAGGCATCACCGCGAAGGCGGTATCGCCGCCGTCATTGCCCCAGAGGTTGACCTTGAGGCGCGCGGTGACGTCGCCGATTTCCATGGCGCTGGTCGAGGACCGCGCCGGTGTTCAAGTCCCGGGTCAGAGTCTTGCGATAGGGCTCAAGCACGATTTGCAGGTCGGCCGCATTGGTCAGGCCAACCTTGAGATTGACGGGCGCTAGCGCGGTATCGAGAGTGCGCTGGTTGGTGGCGCTGTCGTGGTCCACGGTGTGGTTCCAGAAGTCCATTTCCACCTGCACGTGGCCGGCATCCACCGTGAACGGACTCTCCGTCTGGTCAGGGCGGTCCGTGGTCATTTCCCGCATTTGGGCGACAGGCGTGGGGTTGAAGAGCGAATAGGCGGATTTGTCCTGCGCGGCGGCCGGCGCCAGCGCGGACATGAGGAGAAGGGTATTGGTGAGGGTTTGCGCAATGGGCATGGCCGTGCTTTCAGTTTGTGCGGTATGGGTCGACTCTGGATGACAGGTTCATACCGGGCGGTGGCGGGACCCGCTGGTGGCCAAAGGTTTGGCCGGTGGGGGCAAAAGCCCTTGGGCCTACCCCTTTCGGAGTATCGCCGGCGCCGGGTATGATCCCACCGCCATCACCAGCGCCGGCAGCGTGAGCGGCGCCAAATCACAGCCCGAGGAGGGAACCATGTGCGACGAAAATTCACTCAACGATATGAATGAACATCTGCGTGCCACCGGCGCCGACATGACACGGCGGCGGTTTGGATTGCTGGCCGCAGGCGCCGGCATGCTCGCGGCCTTTCCGCGCGCGGCCAATGCCGTCGACGTCAAAGAGCAGGACGTGATGGTGAAAACGCCGGACGGCACGGCGGAGGCGTATTTCGCGCACCCGGCCAGCGGCAAAGCGCCGGCGGTCCTGGTGTGGCCCGACGCCTTCGGCCTGCGTCCGGCCTTCAAGCAGATGGGCAAGCGCCTCGCCGAACAGGGCTATGCGGTGCTGATCCCCAATCCCTACTACCGCACCGCCAAGATGCCGGCGCTGCCCGAGGGTCTCGATTTCGCCAAGCCCGACGACCGCGCCCAGATCATGAAGCTGATGAGCACCCTGTCGCCCGAGACCAACCTCACCGATGCAAAAGCGTTCATCGGCTATATCGATGCGCAGGCCGCGGTGGACACCAAACGCAAGATGGGCACCACCGGCTACTGCATGGGCGGTCCCATGACCATGCGCACGGCCGCAGCCCATCCCGACCGGGTCGGCGCCGCGGGCTCGTTCCACGGCGGCGGGCTGGTCACTAAGGATGCCAACAGCCCGCACCTGCTGGTGCCCAAGATGAAGGCCCAGTATCTG
>CANISR010000017.1 GCA_947470105.1 Fidelibacterota bacterium
AAGCCGGCGCCCAGGTCGGGGGTGATGACGATGCCGCCCAGGAGCGGCCCGGCGGTGAGGTGCGCCGGGCCGTAGCCGCCACCCGCACCCGCCGCATAAGCCTCCGCCAGGAACGGATTGACCTGGGTCAGCGCCGCCGCCGGCCAGTAGGCCTGGTGGCGGCCGATGTCCTGCAGCGCCGGAAGGCCGCGGTATTCCAGCACGGTGGGATCGAAGGCCAGATCAGTCAGCTTGCGCCGGTCGGCCAGGTCGAAATTGGCTTCGTGGACCCAGCTGCCGATGGTGGCGCTTTCTTCAGGCGTTGGGTGCAGGATCATGGCTTCCACAATGCGCCCGGCCTGGGCCGCCAGTGCCGGGGAGTCATAAGGCGTGTCGCCCAGCAGGGCGTTGACTGCTGCCAGGCCGGCGCGGATGCCGGACTGCAAGCATTCCATCTGGTCGAGCTGGGCCGCGGCCCGGAGGTTCGGCAGCAGCACGGGATTTCCGGCTTCGTCATAGGCCGCGAGGCTGCCCTCCCTGCACATGCAGGCATGCTCCAGCACATCGGGTGTACGCGATAGCAGGCGGCCCAGCGCGAGCCCCGGCCCATCTGTGCCCACGAACGCATCCACCGCGAGGCCTCCGCTGCGCCGGGCGAGGCCCGTGTCGTTGAGGGCGAAGTAGAGCCCGCTCAGGATCACCGGCGAGCCTTCGCGCGCCAGGATGCGGGCCAGCACCGCCTGGATGGTGGCGGCGTAGCCCAGATCCATGAGGGTGACGGTTTGAGGCTTGGCCAGGTCGATCTGCTTGCCGAGACCCTTGAGCAGGTTGCGGCGATGGCCGGCGGAGACCGCCAATACTTTCTCGCGCAATGCGGGCCGGGTGACGATGGCATTCACCAGGGCCGGCAAGGCGCCGTCGCGGTTCAGGTCAAAGCCGGGCATGTCGGCGGGCGCTAATCCGATCTTGTCCAGCACCGCCGCCGACGTCTCGCCCGGCGCGGTCATGATGAAGTCGGCCATCAGGCCGAGATCGTCGGGATAGAGGGCCGCCCCGATCACCGCGCGGCGGGAGAGCCAGAGCTCTTCGGTCGCCATGGGAATGCCCAAGGCCTTTGCGGCCTCCTGAACGATGCCATCCAGGAACCGGCCTTCGCGCATGAGGCCGAACACGCGGGGTGTGCCCCGCGCCTTCGCCGTGCCCACCACCCAGCGGGCAAACGCCGCAAAAGGCGGCGCCAAGGCCGACGCACCGATATGCCAATAGGGCCTTGAATCCGCTTTGATGTCGGCCGGCGCCCGGTGGCGCAGGCGCGAGCGTAAGCCGGTGAGGCCGAAATCCCCCGTGCCGGTCAGCGCGCCGTCCCGGAGCGAAATCTCCGCCGGGAATTCCTTAGCCTGCACCCGCGGCGCAAAATGCCATTTGTCGTAATGCACATGAGCGATCTTTCGCGCGGCGCAGGGCGCCACATCAGCCTCGAAGCTGTCCCCGATATGGATTATTTCCCCCGGCGCGACACCGATGTCCGCCAGCACCGTGTCGAACAGGTCGCGGTATTTGGGGCGGCCTGCTTCACATGAAACAAACAAGCGGTCGATAGGCGTGGAAAACCCTGCAGCCGCGAGCAGAGTGCTGATTTCGGCAGTGGTGAAATAAGTGTCCGAGACCAGGATCACTTTGGCTTTGGCGGTGCGCGCCACATCCACGAGCGCGGCAAGGTCCGGATCAAAGGTCAGTAGCCGTTGCTCGCAGGCCACCTCCGCGGCGGCGCGCGCAGCTACATCAAAGCCGGCGGTGAATAACTGGTCCGGCAGGCCGGCGTAGATGTCCACGAGTTTCACTTCGCGGTAGCCGGTGGCTGCTTGGGCTTTCTCCCGCGCCGCCCGTTCGCCGCCACGCCGCGCCTCAGCAAAGGCGACAGCGCTGATACCGGGCGCCAGCTTCCCGGCCGCGCGCAGGTCGCCGCCGAGGAGCAGGAACACATCAGCAGGCTCAGGCACGCGGCGCCACAGCAATGTGTCGAAGATATCCACCGACAGAACGCGGTACTTGCCGCTGCGCAGGCCTTCCGCAGTCGCGCGCAAGCGCGCGTCGGTGACGTTCAAGTTCGGCGAACTCTGCATGCTCGGCAAGAAACCCCGGGGAAATGGCGCGGAGCGGAGTGTAACGGCTACGCCGGCAAAAGTCCCGCGATGCGGCCCCTGAGGCGCGTCAGGCCGAGGAAGGCCTTGGTGTGCGGCACAGGCACGCCGGCGCGTTCGGCGATCTCCACCGCGGCTTCGACCACGCTCGCCAGTTCCAAGGGGCGTCCTGCTTCCAGATCCTGGAGCAGAGACACCCGCACCGGCGCGTTTTGCCACTTGTCCACGGACAGTGGGCCCGGATCGATTCCCAAGGCCTGCCCGACGGCGCGCATCTCGCCCAGGACCGTGTTCATGGTCTCGCGCAGGAGGGGTTCGTGCCACATCTGGGTAATGGTGCCGAGCGTCAGGGCGCCCGGCGGGTTGACCGCCACGTTGACCGCGAGCTTGGTCCAGATTTCCTTGCGGATATTATCCGTGACCTTGGCGTCGAAGCCGGCGCGGCTGAAGATCTCCGCGATGGGCTCCAGCCCGTCAGTGTCGTCGCTGGGTCTACCGAATGTGATGCCGTTGGCGTTGTTGTGCAGGATGGTGCCGTCGGCATTGGCGGTGGCGCTGAAATACACCACACCCCAGATCACGCGGCTCAGCGGGATCTCCTTCGCCAGGGCCCCGTCCGGGTCCAGGGCTTGCAGGCGCGTGCCCTGCAGGGCGCCGCCGAACCCGTCGAAGAACCACCACGGCGCGCCGTTCATGGCAAAGATCACCGGCGTATCCGCCCGGCACAGCGTCGGCAGCTGGCGCGCGATATCGACGAGCTGGTTGTTCTTGGTGGCGACGATGACGAGGTCCTGAGGACCGAGGTCCGCGGGGTCGCTGGCGGCACGCACCGGCGCGTGAATTTCCCGACCGAGAGAATTGAGCCGGATGCCGCCGTCATTCAGGAGCTTGGCCCGGGCTGGACGCGCCAGGGCGGAAACGTCAAGGCCGGTCTCGGCCAGCCTTGCGGCGATTGTGCCGCCGATGCCGCCGGGTCCGACGATGCAGACTTTTTGCATGCTCATCGGACCCGGGGCTTCGGTTCTAGTCTTTGAACATCTTGGCGAAGCGACGGGCCTTGCGCTTCTTCCACAGGCCGCGGTGATAGGCGTCCGAGGCGATCAGCGGCATGACGCTGGAAGCTTCGGCGAACACCATCTGTTCGTAAGCCGTGTCCACCTTGCCCCAGGAATTGGCTTCCTTGAGGGTCGAGGACGAGCAGGCGCCATCGCGCACATCGGCGACGGTGATCTGCACGGCGTACTTGTGCATCTCGGCTTCGATCCCCAGCACTTCGGCGCAGACCACGGTGTCCTGGACGAAGTTCTTGGGCACGCCGCCGCCGATCATCATCAGGCCGGTGGTGCCGGCCTTGATCTTGATGTCGGTGAGCTCGCGGAAGTCGGCGATGGAATCGATGGTGATGTGGCTCTTGGGATTGCGCACCTGGTGCAGCACCAGGCCGAAACCGGCCGAGGAATCCGTGAACGCCGGGCAGAAGATCGGCACGTCGTTGTCGTAGGCGACTTCGACCAGCGAATCCTTCTTCCGGTTCTTCTTGCCCTTCAGCCAGGCGCCCATCTGGCGGATGAAAGCGCGGCTCGAATACGGGCCCGCTTTCATGCTGTCGGCAATCTCGCCGATGGTGGCGTCGCAGTGTTGGAGCTCTTCCTCATCGATATAGGTATCGTAGATGCGGTCGATGTAGAGGTCGCGCAGCTGGGTGTCGTCGTTGTACTGCGAGCCCTGATAGTGCTTGAAACCGAGGGCTTCGAAGAAATCCATGTCGACGATGGCGGCGCCCGTGGAAACGATGGCGTCGACCATGCCGTAGCGGACCATGTCGCGGTACACATGCATGCAGCCGCCGGCGGAGGTGGAGCCCGCGAGCGTCAGCACGATGGAGCAGCTGGGGTCGCCCAGCATCAGGTTGAACATCTGCGCCGCGCGCCCCGTGTCGCGCGAAGTGAACGACATCTTGCCATAGGCGTCGATGATCGGACGCGCGTCGAACTTGGTGATGTCGATGTGCTCGACCGGCGTCGACAGCAGCATGGCCTTGCGGTTGGAGCCCTTATTCTTCGGGCCCAACTTAGGGGCGGATTTCTTGGAGGATTTTTTCTTGGGCGCGGCCATGGTGAGGCGTCCATCTACTAGGGTTGCGAACATAGGAAATCCGCCCGGGGCGATCTCGGGGCGGTTTATGGCAAATTCTCACCCGCACGTCGCTACTTTCGTAGCGGCGTGCGGGGAGAGGCTATTTTAGGTCAAGAGGCGCGGATTCGGCATTACCGTCCGCTGACATTGAGTCCGCGGACTGAGCCGACTCGGCGTTCAGGGTGTGGCCTGACGACACCACGCGCAGGTTGCCCCGGCGGCGCTGCGGGCGCGTATCGGAGGCCTGGGCCGCGGCTTCCGGCCACACGGTCGCGATCTGGGACGAATGGAAGCCGTTGAACCGGGTCTGCATGGTCGAACCGTAGGACCCAAGCATGCCGATCTCGATCCAGTCGCCTTCCTGGGTGTCTTCCGGGAGCATGAAGGGCCCCTTCATCTTGTCCAGGCTGTCGCAGGTGGGGCCGTAGAAGCTGTACGGCACCATCTTCTCGGACGGCGTGCGCATATTGGGTGCGCTGGAGTTCTTGCCTGCCCGGCTGAGCGGACGCACCAGACGGACCGGGAAACGCCAGTTGAGGGCGCCGGCGTCGAACAGGCTGCCGTAGGTGCCGTCGTTGATGTAGAGGCGCCGGCCCTTACGCAGCGAGACGCGCGCGAGCATGGCGCCGCCGGCCGCGACCATCGCACGGCCCGGTTCACACCACAGCTCGGCCCCGGCGGCGACGCCGATATTGCCGATGATCGGCTGGGCGGCCTCGTTGATCGCCTGCATGTAATTTTCCAGCGGCGGCGGGGTCATGTTCGGGTAGTCGGCGGGAAAACCGCCGCCCACGTCGATGATGTCCACGCGCACTTTCGCCTTGCTGATGATGTCGGCGGCGCGGCCCAGGGCGGACTTGTACGCCACAGGGTCCATGCACTGGGAGCCGACGTGGAAGCAGACACCGATCCGGTGGGCCACCTTGCGGGCATGGCGCAGCAGGTCGGCGGCCGTCGCAGGGGCAGCGCCGAATTTGCCGGACAGGTCATAGGCCGCAACGTTGCCCGAGACCGCCAGGCGGATCATCAGGGTGAGGTCCTTGGCCGACTTGGTCTCTTCCAGGATCTTCATGAGCTCGCCCGAAGAATCGAGCGCGAATGTCCGCACGCCGAGCTTATAGGCCAGGCGGATGGCTTCGCGGCTCTTCACCGGGTGCATGAAGTGGAGCTCGGCGCTCTTGGGGAACAGGCCTTTGATCAGGCGCACTTCGTCCAGCGACGCCACGTCGTATTGACGGATGCCGGCGGCGTACATGTGACGCAGGAATTCTTCGCCCGGGTTGCACTTCACGGCGTAGAGCACCTTGCCCGGGAACTGGGCCAGGAACTTCTGGGCCTGGGCACGGATCGGCTCCGGGAAAATGCACTGGACCGGCGCCTCGGGCTTCAGCCGCTTGGCGACGTCATCGACCGAGCGGTAGAGCGCTTCGGGATTGTCGGTCTGGTGGGGCTTTTCGAAGGAGCGCGTCTTGTTCTCGTACATTTCTCTCTTGATCCAGCAAGGCCGCTTTGGCGGCGTCAATCATCAGCCCGCCCGGGGAAACCGGTCGGACGCCACGTCAACAATGGAAGGGGGTTTCAATCCCGAATGACGTCGAACCTGGAGATGACCACGAGGTCGTGGCCATCCCAGGCGATATGCCTGCAATGGACGAGGGCCGCCGGGACGCGGGCGGTTCGGAGGAAATTGGTCTTGCGGGTAGGTAGGGGCACTGCACGGCCTCCTTTATCAATTAGACGAACAAACAGTCCAACCAAGTAAAGGACGCTTACGTCGTTGCTTAACGGCTGATTGCTTTAGGCACGTGCGCGTACGTCTGGTTTCGCATTTACTCCTATTAGGGGGGATTGCAAGTAAAAATCCCCTTTGGGATCAATTATTTTCCCGTACGGTGCCGCGACAACGCACCGCGCTTGGAGTCATGGTGTGCTGACCGGCGCCGCGCAGGGGCGCACTCAAGGGGGAACACGACGATGCCGATTCAATTTCCATTCACCACGCTGGTCGCCGTCGCAGCGCTCGGCGTTTATGTCTGGCTGGCCATGTGGGTGGGAAAAGCCCGCGGAAAATATGGTGTGGTGGCGCCCGCCGAGGATGGCCCGCCGGAATTCCGCCGCATCCTGCGCGCCCATATGAACACGCTCGAGCAGATCGTTTTGTTCCTGCCGGCGCTGGTCATGTTCGCCGTCGCCTGGGGCGATCAGGTCGCCGCCGCCATCGGCGTGCTGTGGCCGGTGGGCCGGGTGCTCTACGCCCTCGGTTACGCCAAGGCCGCCGAAAAACGCGGGCCCGGCTTCGGCCTTTCGTTCCTCTCGTCCTCGATTCTCTGGCTGGGCGCACTGGTGAGCGCGGTGATGACTCTTGTGTAATGCCGGCTTCCGACCGGCCGGCGTCATCCCGGCCGGGCGCGAAATCCTCGCGTAGGCTAGCCCGGGTAGCGCGCCTCCAGGCCTTCTCCGAGGTAGATCCCGAGGCGGCGCGCCGTCCGGACCATCTGGCTGTCGGCGGAGACGAACCGCGGGCCGCCGATCACCTCGGTCATCGAGACGTCGGTCACCAGGCCTCCGCGCCAGGCCACCATGCGCTTGCTGTCGCCATTTGCCAGCATACTGACTGCCCGGGCGCCGAAGCCTGAGGCCAGGATCCGGTCGTAGGCCGCCGGCGACCCGCCGCGCTGCACATGCCCCAGAACGGTGCAGCGCGCATCAAAGCCGGTGCGGCTCTGGAGGCCGCGGGCGACGGCAAGGCCGACGTTGGCTTTCTTGCGGCGTTCTTCCACCGGCTGGGTGACCCCTTCCGCCACGACCACCAGCACCGCCGACGGGCGGTCATGAGTGACGCGCCGCACATGGGCCGCCACCTGATCAAGGTCATAAGGCACCTCGGGCATGAGGATGACGTCGGCGCCGCCGGCGATCCCGCCGTAGAGGGCGATGTAGCCGGAATCGCGGCCCATGACCTCCAGCACCATGATCCGGCTGTGGCTTGCCGCCGTGGTCGACAGGCGGTCCAGCGCCTGGCCCACCACTTCGACGGCGGTAAAGAAGCCGACCGCGAATTCCGTCCCGGGCACGTCGTTGTCGATGGTTTTCGGCACGCCAACCCAAGGAATACCGGCAGGCGCCAGCAGGCGGTCGAACAGGCGCATGGAGCCGTCGCCGCCGATGACCACCAGGGCCTCGATCCCGAGCCCCTTGATTGCCGCCACCACCTCGCCGGAGCGATCCGTGGTCCCGCCGCCGGGCGCCGGATAGGCGAACGGATCGCCTTTGGTGGTGGTGCCGAGAACCGTGCCGCCGGCCCTGAGCAGGTCGCCGCGCACGCTATCGGCCGTGAGCAGCGTGACGTCGGGGGGCGACTGCAGCAGCCCCAGGTGGCCCTGGCGCAGTCCCACCACTTCCCAGCCGCGGCCCGAGGCGGCGGCGGTCACGGCGCGGATAACCGCGTTCAGCCCGGCGCAGTCCCCGCCGCTGGTGAGGACGCCGATCTTACGGAATGTGGTTTCTGGCATAGGACCTCTCCGGCGGGGCTGGGGCGCTCAGTCTGGCCGCGACCGGGCCTCAAAGGCAACCGCTCCGCAGATGTGAAATGAACGGCGCAGCGAGTGTTTTGACCCGGATCAACGCGGCCACCGGGCCGCCCGCGGGAAGACTGGGCCATGCCGGACCGTCTGGAAATCATAACCCGCCTGCTGCAGGACCATGTGGCCACCCGCCGGGTCATGGCGTCCCTTGAGCATGAAGTCGACCAGGTCGCTCAATTCCACGCGCCCGATGCGGCGGCCATCGACGCCGCAATTAGGTTCTTCACCGGCCACATGGCCGAGATGCACCATCCCATCGAGGACATGATCTACAGGGCGCTGGCGCGAGAAGCCCCGGCCCAGGCCGCCGAGACCAAAAAAGTGGCTGAAGAGCATGATGAGGCCGGCGCGCTGGTCTCGCAGCTCGCCGAGGTAACGGCCGAGCTGGCTCTCGACTGCGGCCGGACACGGGCCGCATTCTGCCGCGTTGCACGCAGCCTGATCGCCTTCGAGCGCCACCACCTGCGCCGCGAGGAGAGCGGGTTTTTCCGCTACGCGGGCGAGCTGCTTACGCCCGTGGCCTGGCACAGCATCAACATCACCGCCAAGGGGCTGGAAAAGACCCTGGCCGACGCCGCGGCCGGGCAAAAGACCGGGGATGAACATGCGCGCGGCCCGCGCTCACGCCGCCGCACCCTGGCGCTGCCGTCTTAGCCCTTGGGCTTGTGCAGCTTTTTCCAGTTGCGCTGTTCTTCGAGGGTGTAGGCATCGATCAGGTGGCGATAAACGTCCTCGAAGCAGTTCGGATTTACGCCCTGGGCCCTGGCGGCCTTGCGCACCCGGACGACAATCTCCTCCACCCGCGCCTGCACCACCACGCCCGCCACCGATGGTTTGAATCTGGCCGCTGAGGCGACGAGCTTCAGGCGGTGCGCGAGCATGGGCAGAAGCAAATCATCCATGGCGTCGATCGCGGCGCGGACCTCGGCCAGGCTCTTGCAGGCGGAGGGGCGTTTGACACCCTTGGTCCAGACGTCTTTCGACGGTTTGCTTTTTGGCTTTGGCGTTTTGGTTTTCGCTCTAGGACGCGTCACTTTCGCTTCCTCAGAGACGATACGCCGTGTAGGCGGGCCGCACATCGCCACGCCACGCACCGCGGTACAGGGCCAGCATACGCTCGGCGGGCGTGAGACCCGAGTCGACCGTCTCCTGCAAGACATCGAGATGGATGCTTTCGTCCTTGCCGTCTTCGAGCCGGCGGCGGCGCGCCAGACCGGCGCGCGCCAGCGCCAGGACCTCGCGCGCAATCTCCTGTAGACCGCGACCCGCGATCTGCGCCTTAAGGCCCAGGCGCGGTGCACCGAGATGAAGTGCGGCACGGGCGGCCTCGTCCCAGCCTTTGACCAGGTCCCAGGCGGCGTCCAGGCTTTGGGTGTCATAGAGCAGGCCGACCCAGAACGCCGATAGGGCGGTGAGATGGCGCGCATCGCCGCAATCGGAGCCGCGCATTTCCAGATAGTTCTTCACCCGCACTTCGGGAAACGCCGTGGACATATGATCGGTCCAGTCCGCCAGCGTCGGCGCCTCGCCGGGCAGCGCTGCCAGGCGGCCGTTCATGAAATCGCGGAACGATTGGCCGGCCACGTCGATAAATCCGTCGCGGTAGACGAAATACATCGGCACATCGAGCAGATAGTCCACATAGCGTTCGAAGCTCATGCCGGACTCAAACGCAAACGGCAGCAGGCCGGTGCGGGCCGGATCAGTGTGGCGCCAGATGTTGGCGCGGAACGACAGGAAGCCGTTCTCCTTGCCTTCGGTAAACGGCGAATTGGCCCACAGGGCGGTGGCCAGCGGCTGCAGCGCCAGCGACACCCGCAGCTTCTTCACCATGTCGGATTCGGAGGCGTAGTCGAGATTGACCTGCACCGTACAGGTGCGCGTCATCATGTCGAGGCCCATGCTACCGACAATGGGCATATAGCGGCGCATGATGGCGTAGCGGCCCTTGGGCATCCACTTGATGTCGTCGCGCGTCCAGTCGGGCGTGAGGCCAAGACCCAGCATACCCACGCCCAGTTCGTCACCGACGATGCGCACCTGCTTGAGATGTTCCTGAAGCTCGGCATCGGTCTGGTGGAGGGTTTCGACGGTAGCGCCGGATAGCTCCAGCTGGCCGCCGGGCTCCAGCGAGATGGTGCCCTTGCCCTTATGCGCCAGCGCGATGACGTTGGCGCCTTCCATCACCGGCTCCCAGCCGAAGCGCGTGAGGCCAGTGAGGATCGCGCGAATGCCGCGGTCTCCATCGTAGGCCAGGGGGCGCAGTGTCGCCTTATCGAACGGGAACTTCTCGTGCTCGGTGCCGATGCGCCAGGCGGATGCGGGCTTTGATCCATCCGCCAGCGTCGCGATGAGTTGTGTCTTGGAGGTGACCGGATCGGCCTTGTCGGAACGGAACGAGGTCATGCGGAGGACAAGGCCTACAGGAAGAGAAGGATATGGGGTCACTTACTTAGGGTGGCGCCCACAAGTAATCTAGACCCAATCTCCACAGAAAGCTTGCCAGCAGGCGAGTGCCGCAAGCGCCGCAGTCTCGGCCCGCAGGATACGGGGCCCGAGGCCGACCGGCGTAGCAAACGGCAGGCGGCGTAAAGCGTCAAGCTCCGATTGGTCGAAGCCGCCCTCGGGACCGGTCAGAAAAGCGCAGGGGCTTTTCACGTCTGCGTCAGCATTCGCTTTCGCCAGGACCTGGGCGATGGGGGCGCCGCCTCCGGTCTCATCGAGGAAATAGAGCCGCCGGCCTTGCGGCCACGCGGCGAGAAAATCAAAAAACGGTCGCGCGTCGGAAAGCTCCGGCACCGACAGCCGGTCGCTTTGTTCTGATGCTTCCATGCAATGCGCACTGAGACGGGCGAGATTGACGCGCCCGATGGTCGTGCGGCGGGTGAACACCGGATGCAGGGCGCGGACGCCCAGTTCGGTCGCTTTCTCCACCAGGAATTCAATGCGCTTCACCGGCGCGAACACCAGCCACACATCAGGGGTGACGGTTTGTTCGCGCAGTTTTTCACCGACATCCAGCTGCACCCGGCGCTTCGACGGAAACGCCACCTTGGCGCCCCATTCGCCGTCGCGGCCATTAAACAGCGCAACGTCTTCACCGGCTTTGGCGCGCATCACGTGGCTGAGATAGTGGGCCTGGCCCTCGCTGGCCTCAACGGCGGCGCCGGCGGCCAGGGACGCTTCAACGAACAGACGGGTGCGGGGCGTATAGGTCATGGGGTAGAACTGTACTGAAGCTATACCGCCACGCCTACCCCGACTCACATGACCGACGACCCAGATCAATTCACCGATATCCGCGCCACCTGGTTCGACCGCCTGATTCCGCGCAGGTGGCATCCTTACGCGCGCCTGGCCCGCCTCGACCGGCCTATCGGCACCTGGCTTCTGTTGCTGCCGGGGTGGTGGGCCATCACGCTAGCCGGTTTCGGCGCGCCCAATTGGACGCTGGTGGTGCTGTTCCTGATCGGCGCCGTGGCTATGCGCGGCGCTGGCTGCACCTATAACGATATCGTCGACCGCGACATCGACGCCAAGGTCGCCCGCACCCGGACGCGTCCTTTGCCCGCGGGTGAAGTCTCGGTCCAATCCGCCTGGATCTTCCTGGCCATCCAGTTGCTGGTGGGCCTGGCGGTGCTGCTCTATTTGCGGCGCACCGCACAGATCGTGGCGATCTGTTCGCTGGCGCTGATTTTCACCTATCCGTTCATGAAGCGGATCACCTATTGGCCCCAGGCGTGGCTGGGCCTGACCTTCAATTGGGCTGCACTCGTGGGCTGGGCCGCCATGCGCGGCCGCGTCGACCGCCCAGCGCTTTTGCTTTATGCCGCCGGCTTCTTCTGGACCCTCGGCTACGACACCATCTATGCCCACCAGGACAAGGAGGACGACGCACTCGCGGGCGTGAAGTCCTCGGCCTTGGCGCTGGGCGAGAAGACCAGGGCCTTCGTCGGTGCCTGCTATCTCGCGACCATGTTGTTCGTGTTGTTGGCAATCAAGCCGCTGCCATTGGGCTGGCCGTCGCGATTTTTCTTCACCGCCGCGGCGCTTCACCTGACCTGGCAAGTGCTGACCTTGAAGATCGACCAGCCCGCCAACTGCCTCACGCGCTTTCGGGCCAACCGGGACTTTGGCCTGCTGGTGCTGGCGGCGCTGCTGTTGCTGCGGCTTTGAGAACTATTCCGCCGCCTGCTTGGGCGCAGGTGGGGCGAGGTACTGGTTGATGTCTACCTTGTCGACCTGCTCGGGGCGCAGGAACTGCTCCGCGTATTCGAGATAGGCGCCCGAGCGCAGGAACAGCTCGAACAGGTCCGGATCCACGTGCTTGTCCTTCTTCATGAAGGACAGGATCTTGAGACTCTCCGACAACGTCTTGGCTTTCTTGTAGGGCCGGTCGGCGGCGGTGAGCGCCTCGAAGATGTCGGCGATGGCCATCATCTTCGCCGGCCAGGACATCTGGTCGCCCCTCAGCTTGTTTGGATAGCCGGTGCCGTCGATCTTTTCGTGGTGGCCGCCGGCGTACTCCGGCACCATTTTGAGATGCTTGGGGAAGGGCATCTCCTTGAGCATGTCGATGGTCAGCACGATGTGGTCGTTGATCTTGCGGCGCTCGTCGTCGTTCAGCGTGCCGCGCTGGATGCACATGTTGGTGACTTCGCCGAGGTCGTATTCGGCTTCGCCGTGCTCCGGCAGGTTGGCGAGCAGGCTTTCAATGCCCTCGTCCGGCGGAGGCGCCTTCTCCATCAGCTTGCCTTCGGCCCAGCACAGGCCGAGCTTGCGGTCGAAGTGGCGATACCACCGTTGCTTGGCGATCTCGCAGACCTTGTCCTGTTTATCCTGGGACATGAACTCGCCGCCGAGATTGCTTTCGGCGATGAATTCCCATTGCGCCTTCAGCTCCACGCAGCGGTCCTTGAACTTCTTGCGCTCGACGCGGGCGCTTTTGCCCTTGGCGATGGCCTTGAGCATCTTGATCTCGGCGTCGCGGCGCAAAACCTCAAAGCGCATGCGCACTTCGTGAATGCGGTCGTAAATGGTCTGCAGCTTGGTGGCCTTGTCGACCACGAATTCCGGCGTCGTCACTTTGCCGATATCGTGCAACCACGCCGCCACATGCAGTTCGTACCACTGCTGTTCGTCGAGTTCGAAATCCTTGAACGGGCCTTCTGTCGCGGCGCAAGCCTTGGTCGCAAGCATCTTCGTCAGTTCGGGCACGCGTTGACAGTGGCCGCCGGTGTAGGGCGATTTGGCGTCGATGGCGTGCGCCATGACCTTGATCATGGAATCCATCAGGGCCTTCTGCGCATCGATCAATTGCTGATTGTCGATGGCGACGGCGGCCTGTGAGGCCAGCGCTTCGACCATGCGCTGGGCATCCTTGGAGAAGGCGACCACGTTGCCGTTTTGGTCCTGGGCGTTGATGAGCTGCAGCACCCCGGTGACTTCTTCGGAGTAGTTTTTCAGCGGGATGCAGAGGAACGACTTGGAGCGGTAGCCCGTGCCCTGGTCGAATTTCTTGGTGCCGGAGAAATCGAAGCCCTCGGCGGTATAGGCGTCCTCGATGGTAATGGTTTTCTTGGTGAGCGCCGCGGCGGCGGAGACGTTGTTCATATTGGGCGCGCCGGTCTCGGCGTTGTACATGCGCACGGGGGGGAACGGGATCGGCACGCCCGTGGTGCCGCCCATGGCGATCTTGAGGGACCCGGTGCGCACGATCACGAACTTGAGGGTATTCTCTTCAGTCCGGAGGTAGAGCGTACCCCCGTCGGCATTGGTGATCTGGATGGCCTCCAGCAGGATGCGTTCGGTCAGGCGGTCATGGTTGCGTTCCGCCGACAGGGCCAGGCCGATCTCGATCAGCCGTTCGAGGCCCGAACCGCCCCCGCCGATGCTGCCTTCCATACCGCCGTCCATACTGCCTCCGTGCCCCGCCGCGCCAACAGACAGGCGAGACATATGTGTATCCGCGTCGTATTCGCCACCACCGGGTGCGACATTTTTTGAGGGCGTTTTACCCGCTTCATCAGCGGGTTACCCTGAATTTCCCAACGACCTGTTAAGGCCCGGCATTTTAGGGGCACAGCTTTGGTGCGACAAGCGCGGGAAAGTTTTCCCTTTGCGGTTGGGAGCGCCGGTATTGGCGGCTTGCTTGACGGCCCAGGTCAGGGTCTCTTAAGGAACACACTAAGTCACTGAGGGCGCGGGCGAATTATCGCCTGCCCCCAGGCGGGGATGGGCCATGCCGTACCGATCGTTGCGCGAATTCATGAGCCGGCTGGAGAGCGCGGGACGCCTGATTCGGGTTTCGACCCCGGTTTCCCCCCACCTGGAAATGACCGAAATCCAGACTCGGGTCCTGGCCGAGGGCGGCCCGGCCATCCTGTTCGAGAATGTCATCGGCCGCGACGGCAAGCGCTCCCCCATGCCGGTCCTGGTCAACCTGTTCGGCACCACCGAGCGCGTGGCCTGGGGCATGGACCGGGAGCCCAAAGATCTGCGTGAGGTGGGCGAGACCCTGGCCTTCCTCAAACAGCCCGAGCCGCCGGGCGGCTGGCGCGAGGCGCTGGAGATGTTTCCGCTGCTGCGCACCGTCATGGCCATGAAGCCCAAGGTGGTGAGTAACGCTCCCTGCCAGGAGGTCGTACTCACCGGCGCCGACATCGACCTGGGCGCCCTGCCTGTCCAGACCTGCTGGCCCGGCGATGCGGGTCCGCTCATCACCTGGCCCCTCGTCGTCACCAAAGGTCCCGGTGACGACAAGCGCGATGTTTTCAACCTCGGCATCTACCGGATGCAGGTGACGGGGCGCGACACGACGCTCATGCGCTGGCTCAAGCATCGTGGCGGCGCCGGGCATTTCGACCGTTGGAAAGGCAAGAAGCGCGAGCCTTTGCCCGCGGCCTGCGTCATCGGCGCCGATCCCGGCACCATCCTCGCCGCCGTCACGCCGGTGCCCGATACCCTGTCCGAATATCAGTTCGCGGGTCTCTTGCGTGGCCGCAAAGTGGAGCTGGTCGACTGCAAGACCGTGCCGCTGCAGGTGCCGGCCGGAGCGGAGATCGTGCTCGAAGGCCATGTGATGCTGGACGAATACGGCGATGAGGGCCCGTTCGGCGATCACACCGGGTACTACAATTCCGTCGAGAAGTTCCCGGTGTTCCGCATCTCCGCCATCACCATGCGGAAAGACCCCATCTACCTCTCCACCTACACCGGCCGTCCGCCGGACGAACCCTCGGTGCTCGGCGAAGCCTTGAACGAAGTTTTCATTCCGCTGTTGATCCAACAGTTCCCGGAGATCGTCGATTTCTGGCTGCCGCCGGAAGGCTGCAGCTACCGTATCGCCGTGGTGAGCATCAAGAAGGCCTACGCCGGTCATGCCAAGCGCGTGATGATGGGGGTATGGAGTTTCCTGCGGCAATTCGTCTACACCAAGTTCGTGATCGTGGTGGACGACGACATCAACGCCCGCGACTGGAAGGAAGTCATGTGGGCCATCTCCACCCGCATGGATCCGGTGCGCGACATCACCTTGGTCGAGAACACGCCCATCGACTACCTGGACTTCGCGTCCCCGGAGCCGGGCCTCGGCGGCAAGATCGGTCTCGACGCCACGAATAAGGTTTATCCGGAAACCCACCGGGAATGGGGCCAGAAGATCGCCATGAGCGACGAGGTCATCAAGCTCGTCACCGAGAAATGGGCGAGCTACGGCTTTGGGAAGCCCTAATCCTTCTCTCGCCCTGCGCATGGGCCCGCCGGAGTGGGCTGGCCTGGTTCTCCTGTCGGTGATCTGGGGCGCGTCGTTCTTTTTTTACCGCGTGATGGTGGTGGAGTTGCCGCCCATGACCATCGTGTTCGGCCGCCTGGTGATCGCGAGCGTGGTGCTGCACATATTCCTGCTGGCCACCGGCAACCCATTGCGCATGTCGCTGCGCACATGGGGACGCTTTACGGCGCTGGGGACGGTGAACAACGTCCTACCCTTCACCTTGATCGCCTACAGCGAAATTCGCATCTCGGCGGGGGTTGCCGCGCTTCTGATCGGCTGCGTGCCCGTGTTCAGCGCCCTGGCGGCCCATATGCTCACTCGTGATGAAAAGCTGACCGGCAATCGCATCCTGGGCGTGATCTTCGGACTCGCAGGGGTCGCCATTCTCATCGGCAAGGATGCCCTGCAGGGTTTGGCGAGCGCCGACTTTGTCGGCGAACTCATCTGCCTTAGCGCCGCAGTGATCTATGCCCTGGCCGGCATTTACAGCCGCACCTTTTCCGATCTGCCGCCGCTGAAGGTGGCCACCGGACAGGTGACCATGGGGACGCTGGTGATCCTGCCGTTCATGCTGGCCGTGGATCAACCTTGGGCATTGCCGGCGCCATCCCTCCCGGTGTGGGCCTCGCTGCTCACGCTCGCCGTAGCGGGCACAGCCTTTGCCTACATCCTGTTCTTCCGCCTTATCGCCCGCATCGGCGCCATGAACATCTCGCTGGTCACGCTGATCCAGCCCGTGAGCGCCGCGTTTCTCGGCTGGCTGTTCCTCAGCGAAGGCATCGGCGCAAAAGACTTCGCCGGCATGGTGGTGATCGGCTTGGGCCTCTTATGTATCGACGGCCGCGTCCTGCAGCGCCTTAGAAGCGGTACAGCACGCCCACTTTGACCGCAGGATAAAACCGCAACCAATCGATATCGCTGGCGATCTTCTGCCGCTCTTGCTCGAGGTTGGCGGCAAAACCGGGGGCCGCGGCGATAGGACCCGAGGCCGCAAGTGCCACGCGCGGTCCGCCCTGGAACATCACGCCCGCGTCAGCCGTGAAAGCAAACCCGCTTCCGCCGCGCCCGCCGGCGTAACCCAGGCCGGCATAAGGTGCGATGTCGCGGAAGCTCACACGGCCTGTCAGCGTGCCGATCTGCGCCGGCGTGTAAGCCGTGCTGCCGATGGTGACGGCCCCGTTCGGCGTGCCTTTCATATCGAGACGGTTGCGGTTGAGATAAGCGCCGCCCGTGAGGCGAAAGCCTGAGTCGAACAGGTAAAGATCGGCCACGGCGCCGTAGCTCATGAGCTTGAGGTCGCCGTCATAAGAGACATTGTCGGGGGTGAAGGTGCGAGAATAGGGGAAATAGGCCGCCATAGCGCGCAGCCCCAGCATATCGCTGACATCGAAGCCGATTTCGGCCCCGATCCCGGGGGAGCCGGCCGTGACGCCGACGGAGACCCCGGACTGCGCCCGTGCTGTGCCGGTCAGGCCGGTTACAACGAAAGCACAGGCCAAAAGCCCGCCGAAAACCGTCTTGGAATAGCGCATGCGCATGAAATCCTCCGGAAATGCCCGGCTAGCTAACACTCTAAGGCCAGTCCCGGTTCCCCCCGCCGGCGCATTTTAACGGCGTCTAATAAGCACTTGAGCCGTGGGCGCTAAATCGTGTTAGGTCGGGGCACATATTCCCCATTCCCAGGTCACCAATGTCCGAAACCTTAACGCTTGCCGATACGCTCACCGAACTGATCGCCTCGGCCAAGGCAGCCGGAGCCGAGGCTGCCGACGCCATCGTCGTCGACGGCGCCTCGGTCTCCATCACCTACCGTCTCGGCAAGCTTGAACAACTGGAGCGCTCCGCGGGCGGCGACATCGGCTTGCGGGTGCTGATCGGTAAACGCCAGGCCATCGTGTCCTCCGCCGACCGGTCGCGCGAGGCGCTCAAGGACCTGGTGGAGCGGGCCGTGGCCATGGCCAGGATCGTGCCTGAGGATCCCTATTGCGGCCTCGCGTCGGTGGACCAGATCGCCAAGTCCCTGCCCACGCTCGACATCTGCGACCCCAAGGAAATCTCCGCCGAGACCCTCATCGCCAAGGCCGCCGCCTGTGAAGAGGCCGCGCGGGCGGTCAAAGGAGTTTCCAACTCCGACGGCGCCTCAGCGGGCTGGGGACGCTCTCAGGTCGCCATCGCAGCCTCCAACGGCTTCATGCGCAGCTACGAAAGCTCCGGGTCGAGCCTGAGCGTGTCGGTGCTGGCGGGCTCAGATCAAGGCATGGAGACCGACTACGATTACACTTCGGCGGTCTACTTCGCGGACCTCAAGTCGCCGGAGGACATCGGCCGCACCGCCGGCGACCGCGCCGTGCGCAAGCTCAATGCCCGCAAGATGCCAAGCTGCAAGGTGCCGATCATTTTCGATCCGCGCGTCGCCCGCGGCCTGGTCAGCCATTTCCTCGGCTCCATCAACGGCGCGTCGGTGGCCCGCGGCACCACCTTCCTCAAGAACGCCATGGATACCGACGTGTTCGCGCCCGGCATCCAGATCATCGAGGACCCGCACCGCCAGCGTGGCCTGCGCTCCAAGCCATGCGACGCCGAGGGCCTGGCTAACCAAAAGCGATCGCTCATCGACAATGGCCGCCTGACAAGCTGGATCCTGGACCTGCGTTCAGCGCGCCAATTGAATCTGGCTCCCACCGGTCATGCCGCCCGCTCCACCGGCAGTCCGCCGAGCCCGTCGGCGACCAACGTTTATCTCGCGGCGGGAACCGAGACTCCCGCGGCGCTCATGGCGGATATTACGGAAGGCTTCTACGTCACCGATCTGGTCGGCCAGGGCGTCAATACCGTCACCGGCGACTATAGCCGCGGCGCCGTGGGCTTCTGGATCGAAAAGGGCCAGACTGCCTTTCCCGTGAGCGAAGTCACCATCGCCGGCCACTTGGCCCAGATGTTCAAAGCCCTGCGCCCGGCCAATGACCTGGAGCTACTGTACGGCGTTGACGCACCGACGGTGCGCATCGACGGCATGACCGTCGCCGGCACCTGACCGGCCACCCACGCCGGGTGCGTCAGCTCGACCGCATATAGTGGCAGCCCGCCTCTTGAGCGCGGCTGACGGCAAAGATCCCCGACGGCATGAGAACGACGCCGGGCACCAGCGACGCGATAATTTTCGCACGTGCCTCGTCCTCGGGAATCCTTTCGGTCGCCGCCAGCTTCATCACATAGTTGCCGAGCGCCATATTGCAGCCGAGCACGATGACGCCGCGCTTGATTGCCGCTTCCTCCGGCTTCTTGTTGATGAACGGGTTGCGCAAGAGATCGGCGCCGCTGGCCCGGTCCTTCATCTTGGTCTCCATGCCGAGTTGCAGCCGCGACCAGATCTCGTCGCCGAGAATGATCGGCATGGCGGAATGCCGGATCACCATCACCGCCGCCATGTCGGCCTCGGCGCTATAGACATCCTTGTAGTCGCGCAGCCACGTCCAGGTATTAAACAGCACCGTGCCGTAGTCGACCTCGCCGGCGTCGAACACCATGCGGTGTTTTGCGTCAGCGATGCGGTTGACCCAGGACAGGTCCCATTTCGACGTCGCGGCGGCGGGCGCCGCTTTGGCGGTTTTGGCGTTGGCGCCAAGGCCCGCGGCAAGCGTTCCTGAGGCCGCGGCTATTGCGCCGAGGAAGACTCGACGGTTGCTGGTCTGTGTGGATGCCGACATGATGAAACTCCCCTGCCCATCTGTGAGCGCGACGGGCAGCGTAGCCGTGTGGCCCAGAAATTGACAGCCACGAGGAGCGGCAGGGCGCCGGCCGCAGGATCGCTTAAGCCGGATACACCAGCATCACTGCATCGGGATCGACGGTGATACACACCGGCAGCGCCGTGATGATGTCGCCATCGGCCTGCACGGGCTGGCCGGGCACACCCTCGATGATGACCTCGCGGCCAGTGATGATGTCCACATCCCACCAGGCGCCGACCTTGCCGAACATTAGGCCCAGGCCGTAGCGGAAGAAACTGAACCAGTTGCGGCCACGCATCAGCAGGACCTGGAAACTGTTGTCGCTGAGGGACGCATGGGGCGCCGCCACAAATGGACCCCCGTAACGCCGCCCATTGCAGGCCACCGCCGAGGCCGATTGATGACGCACGCCATCAATGGTCACCGTGCTCATGGCGAGCTTGCCGGTGAACCCCACCACCCCCGCCTGCCAGACATAGGCCAGCGGACCGAGGCGCTTCTTGAGGGCAAGCGACACGGTGGCCACCACGTTGGCGTCGAAGCCGGCGCCGGCCATCATCATGAAGCGGCGCCCATTGGCGAGCCCGAGGCGGATCGGACGGACGGGACCCTTCGCCAGCGTGCGGCCGAGGGCGTCGGCGCCGCGGTCGAGGCCGATCTCGTCGGCCAGCACATTGGCCGTGCCCAGGGGAATCACGCCGAGGGCAATTGGCCTGCCCCTCAGGCCGTTGATGACTTCGTTGACGGTACCGTCGCCGCCGCCGGCCGCAACTACATCCCATTCATCAAGCGGCGCTTCGCGGGCGAGGACTTCACCGTGTCCGGGGGCTTTGGTTTCCACCACGCGCACCGCGCAACCCAAGGCGACTGCGGCGCTAACGACCGCGTCGAGTTTCTCGCGCCGGGCTTTGCCTGCGGCGGGATTGAAAATCACCAGGATGCGGCGCGGGCGTGACGCCGACGCAGAGGCCCTCTCCGGTGTGGTGATGTTCATTGCAAGCGCGCCCCGCGGTTCGGTCTCAGTAACGTAATAGCGATTCGGTTTGAAAATGAAAGTTCTGTTTCATCACGGTGAAGAGTTGGCGAAACCAGGGGGTGGTACTCTAGGCAGGCGACTCCGCTTCACGTACATCCGGCTCCGCGTGCTGAGGTTATTAAATGGTGAAACGGTTGCGCGCTCTCGGAAGCCAGCTCACGTTCAAGACCATCTTCGTCTCCGATATTCATCTCGGCACCCGTGGCTGTAAGGCCGAATTTTTCCTCGATTTTCTGAAGCATACCGAATCCGACCAGCTTTACCTGGTGGGCGACATCATCGACGGCTGGCGCCTGAAGAAGAACTGGTTCTGGACCCAGGCCCATAACGACGTGGTGCAGAAGGTGTTGCGCAAGGCGCGCAAGGGCACCGACGTGATTTATGTCCCGGGCAACCACGACGCTTTCGCCCGGGACTTCCTCGACCACGCCTTCGGCGAGATCAAGGTCCGGAGCGACGCGCTGCATACCGCAATCGACGGACGCCGGCTGCTGGTAGTGCACGGCGACGAGTTCGACGGAGTCATGATGCACGCCCGCTGGCTCGCAGTTCTGGGCGACACCGCCTACACCTTTGCGCTCTGGCTCAACAACTGGTTCAACAGCGCCAGACGTCGCGTCGGCCTGCCGTACTGGTCCCTGTCCAAATATCTCAAGCATAAGGTCAAGAACGCGGTCGCCTTCATTGCAGACTACGAACACGTCATGGCGCGTATGGCCAAGGAGCGCGGCGCCGACGGCGTCATTTGCGGCCATATCCATCACGCCGAAATGCGCGACATCGACGGCGTCAGCTACTTCAACGACGGCGACTGGGTCGAGAGCTGCACCGCGCTGGTCGAGCACTTCGACGGCCGTTGGGAAATCCTGGCGTGGGCCGACCTCCGCGGTTTCGCGCCCGACGAGCAGCTCGGCCCGGAACCCGCCGATACCACCGACGTGATCATTCCCCCTGCGGTCCTTTCAAAAATCCCTTTTGAAGCCAGCAACAGGTCAAAAGAATGCGAATACTCCTCGTCACCGATGCCTGGCACCCTCAAGTCAACGGCGTCGTCCGAACCCTGACCACCCTCAAGAATCACCTGGCGGCAGCGGGTCACGAACCGATCACCGTCACCCCCGACCAATTCCGCAGTTTCCCCTGCCCCACTTACCCGGAGATCCGCCTCGCGGTCCTTCCCGGCGCGCGCATGGAGCGGACCATCGAGAGCTTCCGCCCCTGTGTGGTGCATATTGCCACCGAGGGTCCCCTCGGCCTCGCAGCGAGAAGCTACTGCGTCAAGCGCGGCATCCCGTTCACCACGGCCTTCCATACGAAGTTCGCCGAATACGTCAACGCCCGCTCCGGCTTTCCGGTGGGCTGGACCTATAAGATGCTGCGGTGGTTCCACAAGCCCGCGCGCGCCGTGATGGTGGCGACGCCCACCGTAGAGGACCAGCTCCGCGGCCGCGGCTTCGACAACATCAGGCGCTGGAGCCGGGGCGTGGACACCAGCCTGTTCAAGCCGCGCGACAAGGATTTCCTGAATCTCCCGCGTCCCATTCAGCTCTACGTAGGCCGTGTGGCGGTGGAGAAGAACATCGAAGCCTTCCTCGCCATTAAGAATGACGGCAGCAAGGTGGTGGTCGGCGACGGCCCGCAGATCGCACAGCTTTCGCGCAAATATCCGGATGTTCATTTCGTCGGCGTGAAGCAGGGCGAGGAGCTGGCACAGCACTTCGCGGCCGCCGATGTTTTTGTCTTCCCGAGCCTCACCGACACTTTCGGATTGGTATTGCTGGAAGCCTTGGCCTGTGGGGTCCCGGTGGCAGCCTATCCGGTGGCCGGCCCCCTGGACGTCATCGGCGATGCACCGGTGGGCTGCCTGCACGAGGATCTGGGTGAAGCCATCGCGCGCGCCTTGCAGGCCTCGCCCAGCGCCTGCATCGCGCACGCGGAGAGCTATTCCTGGGAATCCGGCGTGCAGCAATTCCTGGCCAACATCTGGCCGTTCCCCACTGACAAGTTCTTCCCCGGTCCGGTGTCCGAAAGAAAATCCGGCAAGGCCGACGTGTCGTTGGCCGCAGAATAGCTAAGGTTTTTTCCCCGCTGCTTTCGCCGCTTCGAGCGCATCCTTCTCGATGCCCTCTTTGTCGATCATGCCCATATCCGGGGGCGCCGGGAGCATCTCGCGGGTGGTGCGCTCGACGTCCTCATTGAGCTTCTGCTCCGCCGCCACGGCGTCCCGGCTCAGGGCTTCCAGCGGTGCGGTGGCTTCGTCGCTGGACGTAGCAGGCGGCGCGGCGGAAGGCACTGGCGCTGCAATCTGCGGCCGGGTCGAGGATGGGGGCGCTGCCGCCTCGGGCACGATGTGGTCACCGGCAACCAGGGCATAAAGCCCACCGCCGATGACAGCGGCGACCGCGACCCACGCCAATGTGCGTCCAAGTGACATCAGGGCTCCGTTTAACTAAAGTCCCGCCATGAGTTTCGCGCTCTCCCCTCTGGCCGGTCAACTCCGCGGCTATTACATGATGTGCAGATTGCAACGGGGGACGGGCTCGCGTGTCTAGAATCGTCAAGACGATCGGCCGTCTACCGCTGGTGCAGGCCATTGTCGCCGGCGCCGCCGCGACCCTGATCGAGCTGGTGCGCGCCACCACCCGCTGGGAGACCGTGAACGGCGAGGCTGCAGCCGGCGCCTGGAGCGGAGAAAAGCCGGTCATAGTCGCCTTCTGGCACAACCGCCTCGCCATGATGCCTTACTGCTGGGCGTCAGCGCGGCCGTTCCACATGCTCATCTCCGCCCACCCCGACGGCCGCCTAATCGCCAAGACGGTAGCCCATTTCGGCATAGACGCGGTCGCCGGCTCCTCGCGCCGGGGCGGCGCGGAGGCGCTCCGGTCTTTAGTGCGCCTTGCCAAGGCCGGTGAAAGCATCGGCATCACACCTGACGGCCCGCGCGGCCCCCGTATGAGGATTCGTGAAGGCGCCCTGGCACTGGCGAGATTGTCCGGCGCCCCCATCATCCCGGCAGCCGTGTCGGTGCGCAGGCGCATCGTGCTGCGCACCTGGGACCGCCTGATCCTCGCCCTGCCGTTCAGCCGCGGGGCCATGGTGTGGGGGAATCCTATCACCGTGCCGCGCGACGCCGACGAAGCCACCACCCTGGTGTTGCAGGAAGAACTCGAACGGGAGCTCAACCGCGTCACCGCCGAAGCCGATCGCCGCGCTGGTCATCCCCCCATGGAACCAGCGCCTGTGGAAAATATTCCTCTGAAGAGGGCCAATGCGCGCGCCTGAGTTCTGGCAGACCGAAAACGGCCTCGCCCGGCTGCTGTCGCCCATCGGCGCCATTGTCGGCGCCGTCACTGCCGGGCGCATCGCGCGCGCAAAGCCGGTGCGTGTAGGCGTGCCTGTTGTCTGTGTCGGAAATCTCACCACCGGCGGCACCGGCAAAACTCCTGTGGCGGCCTCCATCGCCGCCAGACTCCGAACCCGCGGCTTTGCGCCCGCGATCCTGCTGCGCGGTTACGGCGGGAAGAAACAGCCTGTCCCGGTGCGTGTCGACCTGTCGCACCACACCGTCACCGACGTCGGCGATGAAGCCTTGCTGCATGCACGCACCTTCCCCGCCTTCGTTTCACCCGCCCGCGATCGCGCGGCCCTGGCGGCCATCGCCGACGGCGCCACAGCGCTGGTCATGGACGACGGCCACCAGAATCCGGGCCTCGCCAAAGATCTGTCGCTGGTCGTCGTCGATGGCATCAGCGGCTTCGGCAACGGCCGCATCATCCCGGCAGGACCGTTACGTGAGGACATCACCGCCGGGCTAGCACGCGCCGACGCTGTGGTCCTGATGGGCGACGATCCGCGCGATCTCGCGTCGAAGCTGGCGGAGCGCCTGCCGGTTCTGCGCGCACGACTGGTGGCGGGGCCGGAATACAGCAGCCTGGCGCGCCAGCGTGTCGTGGCCTTCGCCGGCATCGGCGATCCGGGGAGGTTCTTCCGCACCTTGACGGCCGCCGGCGCCCAGGTGGTGGCCAAGCGCGTGTTCGACGATCACCACGAGTTCGACGCCGCCGATATCCAGCCGATCCTGGATGAGGCCTATGAACTGGATGCGCTGCCGGTCACGACCGCGAAGGACGCGGTTCGCCTGTCGCCCGATCAGCGCCAGCAGGTGAACGTCGTGTCGGTGGCGGTGGAATGGGATGATCCTGCAGCACTGGACCGCGTGCTGGGCCACGCCTTCAGAATCTAGGATTTGCGCTCAAAGAACGTTTCGATGAACAGCCCGGTGATCAGGTCCAGGATCTCCGGCGCCACGTGGCGCTGATCCACGCCGCCTGTGCCGAAGAACGGGCCCACATGGCCGCCGAGCCACCGCACGATCTCGAACGACGGCCAGTAAAACAGATCCGGAATGGCTTCATCCATCAGGTCGTCGATGGCGACGCGGATGCGGCTTTTGGACACACAGTCCTGCGCGATAACAGAGGGATGGATCAGCGAATTCATCAGAGGTATCGGAGAAAGCGTCAGGAAGATGGGGATTCCGGGACGCAGCGCGCGCAGCCCCGTGACGGTGGAGCGGGTGTAGTTAAGGATTTCGTCTACCGACAACATCCGCCATTCGGTGCCCAGCAGCGTCTTCTTGGTCAGCGGCGACCAGGACGTGAAAAAAGCCGGTTTATCGTCATTAAACGGCTGAATCGCCACCCCCAAGGTGACGATGAAGGCGGCCGCCTGGGGCAACGCGGCGCGCACATCCACCAACGCCTCTTCCGGAATCACGTGCTCGCTGGTTTCGCCCACCAGCCCGCCGAGATGGCGCGCCCGCAACCGATTCACCAGGAGATTGGCAAACGCCGGCGTATTGGTCATCTCGCTCACGGCGAGATAGGTGCTGTTGTAGCCGGCCCGAACCAGAGCGTCGTTGATGTTCTCGGCAAAGCAGGAACCCAGGGTGAACACCTTGGCGTCGGTGGGGAACAATGGCTTTTCCGGCACATAGCCAGGCAGCACATAGGTCTTGATGGCGGCGCGCAGGTCGCTGAGTTGCGCGGCGGTTTCGGGGAACTGATTTTTGTACCGGGTGGCCATGGGTCACGGTGTGCTTGATGCGTTCGGGGGCGGGAGAGCCGCCAGCAGCGTTTCAGGATCCAGACGCGCTGTGAACCAGCTTGCCGCGAAATGCAAATGCGGGCCTGTGGCCCGGCCGGTCATGCCGACCTCGCCGATGACGTCGCCTTGCCGCACCGACTGACCGTCCGCAACCAGGAGCTTGCTCATGTGGATATACATGGTCTGCAAGCCGAAGCCGTGGTTGATCATCACCGTGTTGCCGGTCATCACCAGCATCTCCTTGGACAGCGACACCACGCCGTCGGCCGCGGCATGCACCGGAGTGCCGGTGGGAGCCGCGATATCCCAGCCGGCGTGCGGCGCCCGCGGTGTGCCGTTCAAGACCCGCTGGCTGCCGAAGGACCCGGACTTCCGGCCCGTCACCGGGCGAATGAATCCGCTTTCGAACCAGGGCCGAATTTCGAATTTGGCGCGGGCCGCGTTGAGGAATTTCTGCTCGGAGACGATGCGAGCTTCCAATTCGGGATCAGGAGTCACGAGTTGCTGCGGCACACCGTTGACATGCTCCACCTGCCACTCACGCTTCGAGATGGCCAATGTTCGAAGGTCGGGCGCCTCGCCGATAACGGCGACCGTGAGGATCGCCGATGGCCCTGCATCGCGGTCGAACCCGGCGATGAAGCGGCCGTCTGCGCTGACCGTTATCTTGCGCTTATCGAGTGTGACCAGGGCGCCCGCAGGCGCGGTTCCGACGAGAAGCCCCCCCTGTTCGAGTTTGCCGCTGAGGGTTACGTCGGCCGCGAACACGGGGGCGGCTATGCACAGGGAAAGCAGGTAGATTGCCGCTCTCACAGCAGGTTCCCTTGCTTCTCGTCTGCCTTGCGCGTGGCGGGCTTGGCGGCCTTCATTGGCTTCGGTGGCCCGTCGGTCACCTGAACACCGACCTTGCCGTCGCTGAATTCGATACTGAGTGCTGCGCCCGCCGGCGCCATCGCGGTGGATGTGATCGGCACGCCGCTGGCGTCGGCAATGATGGCATAGCCGCGCTCGAGTACTTTCTTGGGCGATACGGACTGCAGGCGCGCCCACAGGGCCTCGAGACGGGTGTCGGCATCGGCGACAGCGCGGCGCGCGGCGCCCGCAAGCCGGGTGGCGCTCACACCGACATCGCGACCGTGGCGTTCGATATCGCGGACAAAGCGGTCGAGATTGAGGCGGTTGACCAATGACGCGATATCCTGGGAACGGATCTGGATGAGTTTGAGAGGCCCCAGCCCGAGGCGTTCCGACAGCGCGTCCAGGTCCTGGGTTTTCTGGGCGACGATCATGTCCAGGCGCGGGATGCCGCGCACCAGGCCCTGCAGATGAATACGGCCTTCCTCCAGAACACGGCTCACAGCCTGGAACAGGCGTCCGTGCCGTTCGTGAAGGTTGGCGATGAGTTCCAGGCGCACCGGCACCGCCATCTCCGCCGCGGCGGTCGGCGTCGGCGCACGCCGGTCGCTGGCGTGGTCGATGAGGGTCCAGTCGGTTTCGTGGCCCACAGCGGATATCAGCGGAATCGTCGAGGCGGCGGCAGCGCGAACAACCACTTCCTCGTTGAACGCCCACAGGTCTTCCAGGCTGCCGCCGCCGCGGGCGACGATGATGACGTCCGGGCGCGGCACATCGCCGCTTTCCGTTAGTGAATTGAATCCGGCGATGGCGGCGGCGATTTCCGCTGCGGCGCCTTCGCCCTGCACCCGCACCGGCCAGATCAGAACCCGGCACGGGCAGCGGTCACGGATGCGGTGAAGAATGTCGCGGATGACGGCGCCCGTCGGCGAGGTCACGACACCGATGATCTGCGGCAGGTAGGGCAGTGGCTTTTTGCGCGCGTCGTCGAACAATCCCTCAGCGGCGAGTTTGCGGCGGCGGTCTTCGAGCAACTTGAGCAGCGCGCCCTCGCCCGCCAACTCCATGGTGTCGATGACGATCTGGTAGCTGGAGCGGCCGGGGTAGGTGGTGAGCTTGCCGGTGACCACCACCTCCATCCCTTCCTCGGGGCGGAAGGATACCTTTGACATGGTGCCCCGCCACAGAATGCCGTCGATCACCGCGCTCTCGTCTTTGAGCCGCAGGTAGCAATGGCCGGAGGCCGCGACCTTGGGCTGCGAGATTTCACCCCGCACGCGCACATAGCCGTAGGCGTCCTCCACCGTGCGCTTAAGGTTGGCGGACAGCTCCGAAACCGTCAGGGACGGCAGGTTATGGCTCGGGGATGGCGTGTCGCTCATGGCTCTGTTATGCCACGCACTTTGGCGCGAGGGAACGGAGACGGATATGCGGGTACTGGTGGTCGGCGGCGGCGGACGCGAACACGCGCTGTGCTGGAAGATCGCGGACTCGCCCCTGTGCGACGCCTTGTTCTGCGCACCCGGCAACCCGGGAATCGCCGACGTCGCCACCTGCGTCCCTATTGCCGCCGAGGACGTGGACGCCCTGGTCGCCTGGGTCTCCAAAGAGCGCATCGATTTCGTCATGATCGGTCCGGAAGCGCCCATGACGCTGGGCCTCACCGACAAGCTCCGCGCCAATGGCGTCAAAGTCTTCGGACCCACCGCGGCAGCCGCGCGCCTTGAGGGCTCAAAAGCCTTCATGAAGGACCTGTTCGCCAAATACGGCGTGCCCACGGCCTGGTATGGCCGCTTCACGGACCCTCAGAAAGCCAAAGCCTTCATTTCGGAGAAAGGCGCGCCGATCGTCGTCAAGGCGGATGGCTTGGCTGCCGGCAAAGGCGTGGTGGTGGCGCGGGATATCGCCGAGGCCCATGCCGCGGTCGACCGGATGATGACCGAGAAAGTCTTCGGCGACGCTGGGCGCGAGGTAGTGATCGAGGAATTCCTGGAAGGCGAGGAAGCGAGTTTCTTCGTGCTCGTCGACGGCAAGAACATGCTGCCGATGGTGGTGGCGCAGGACCACAAGACCGTGGGCGACGGCGACACCGGCCCCAACACCGGCGGCATGGGCGCCTACTCGCCCGCTGAAATTGTCGATGATGCTTTGCACGCCCGCATCATGAAGGAGATCATCGCGCCCACTGTTCGCGGCATGGCGGCGGAGGGAACCCCCTTCACTGGCGTGCTGTTCGCCGGGCTGATGATCACCAAGGACGGACCCAAGACCCTGGAGTTCAATGTCCGCTTCGGTGATCCGGAGTGCCAGGTGCTGATGATGCGCTTGAAATCGGATTTATTGCCGGCCCTGGTGGCCGCCGCCGACGGCCAGCTCGCGAATTTCGACCTGCGCTGGCACGACGACGCCGCCTTGGTGGTGGTGATGGCGGCCAAGGGTTATCCCGGCACGCCCGAGAAAGGCACCGTGATCGGCGGACTGGCCGAAGCCGCCAAGGTCGAGGACGCGGTCGTGTTCCACGCCGGCACCAAAGCCGAAAACCACGACGGCAAGACCGCGATCGTCGCCAACGGCGGACGGGTCCTCGGCGTTGCGGCGCGGGGGGCCACCGTCGGCGCAGCCCAGCGGCAGGCCTATAAAGCTGTGGATGCGATCAAATGGCCGGGGGGATTCTGCCGCCGTGACATCGGCTGGCGCGCCGTCGCACGCGAGAAAAATTCATAGCCTGCATTCCCGCCCGCGCAGGCGTGGCGCAGCCTCAGCCCGTCACTTGCACTGGGAAGACAACGTCATGGACCTGGGATCGGTCAGGGGCGGAGTGGTTTCATCCAGCAGGACCACGCCCGTGTAGTAGCCGCGGTCGGTGGCCTTGACGGCCACGTCAAACAGGTTCTTGACCAGCAGTTCGCGCCGCTGCCCTTGAAAATCTGCAGCCTCAAGTTTGGCGCTGTGCAGATACATCAGCAGTTTCTCGGCGACGATCGGCGCCATCCAGCACGCCGCGCGCTCGTTTTCCCCGACCGCAAGCTGCAAACGAAGCGTCACCACCTGATAGGTGGCGCCGTCGCGCCCCAGGGTGGGCGCCATCATGCCGCCCAACTGAATCTGCGTGTCGCTGTAACCCACCTTACCCTCAGCGCCGGCAGCGCTCTGGGCCGGGGGCGCGGCCTTTTTCTTCTCTGGCGCTTTGGCCGGGGCTTTTTTCTCGGCTTTGGGCGCGGCGTGCTCTGCTGCCGTGGCGGCATGGCCAAAGATCAGGCAGGCGGCGAGCGCAAGGCGGGCGACTTTATGCATGGCTTCGAGTTTAAACGTCCGCGCTCAGCGCCGCACGGCAAAAAAATTCTTGAGCAGGATCTCCGACCGCGCCGCTTCCACGCCGCCCACCACCTCCGGCCGGTGATGGCAGGTGGGGTGGGAAAAGACCCGCGGCCCGTGGTCAACGCCGCCGCCCTTGGGGTCGTAGGCCGCGAAGATGATTCGCCGCAGGCGCGCGAAGGATGCCGCCGTGGCGCACATGGGGCAGGGTTCGAGCGTTACATAAAGGTCGCAGCCCACCAGACGGGGCGCCCCGATCTTGGCCCCGGCGGCGCGAATCGCCAGAAGCTCGGCGTGAGCGGTTGGGTCGGCATCCGCTTCCACCCGGTTGCCGGCTGCCGCCAGCACGCCCTGGGCGGGATCAACCACCACGGCGCCAATTGGCACCTCGCCCCTGGCCCCTGCGGCCTCAGCTTCGGCGAAGGCCAAGCTCATGAAATCAGGACTTAAATCCATATCCCGAGAGTGCGCGACCTGCCGGCTTGGGTCAATCGCAGTAAGGATTCAGTAACCCCTGGGGCCTACCCTGTAAGTAAGCGGCAAAAGCTGCACGAGAACAAAGCGAAGGCCATGGTTCAGCATATCAGCGACCGGGTAATGGTGGCGGGTCAGTCCGTTGAGCGCACCACTTTGAGCGGGCTCAAGAGCGCCAGCGCCAAAAGCGGTGTGAGCTTTCAGTACCTGCTGGCCAAAGCGGCCCAGGAAAGCAGCCTCAAGGCCGACGCCACCGCCGACACCTCCTCCGCCACCGGCCTGTTCCAGTTCACCAAGGGCACCTGGCTCGACATGATGAAGCGCTACGGGGCGCAATACGGCTATGGCGAGCTGGCGAAAAACATCCTCACCGGCGCCGGCGGCAAGTCTCAGGTTCAGGACGCCGCGGCCGAAACCAAGATCCTGGCGCTGCGGGAAGACCCCGAAGCCTCGGCGCTCATGGCCGCGCAATATGCCCGCGACAACGCGGCATCTCTGCACGAGACGCTGGGGCGCGGCGTTGACGGCCCCGATCTTTATCTCGCCCATTTCCTCGGCGCCACCGGCGCCGGCCTCCTGCTCGGCGCCGATAAGGACAATCCGGACAAGCCGGCTGCCGACTTCATGCCCGCCGCCGCCAAAGCCAATCGCAGTGTGTTCTTTGACCACGACGGCAAGGCGCGCAGCGCCGCCGATGTGGTCAAGCTGGTGCGCGACCGCTTCGCCGCCCAGATGGATCGCTTCGCCGGTACGGCGAAGCAAGTCGGCGCCGTCGAAACTGCGAGTGCCGATCCGGTTCGGGCTATGCCGGCGGTCGCGGCCCTCGCGGCACTGCCCCAGAGCCGCAGCCCCATGATCAACCCGCTGGACCTCAAAGGGGGTGCGGCGTCGAGCGATCCCAACAAGATGATGCAGTCTTGGTTCGTCATGGAGCAATTGGCCAAGCTCATCGCCTTGAAGCCCATGGCCATGGGCGAGGCCGCCGATCCTTTCAAGGACAATTCTGTATCCTCAGGCGGATTCCAGGGCGGCGATTGGGGCGCCGCCATGAGCAAGGCCTTCGGACGCAACCTGCCCGCCGACAGCCCCATGGCGGCCATCGCAAAGCCCCTGAACCACGCCGCCCGCGCCTATGACGCGGTCAAAGGCCAGGTCGCGGCCCTGCTCGGCAACCCGAAACGCAAGGATACCTGAGCTCCTACGCCATTTACTTAGGCGGCAGGGCGGGATACTCCGGCGCATATCCACGGCCTGACCCCGGATTCCCATGAAACAGCCCCTTATTGGTATTACCGCCGACAGCGAACAGCCCGGCGGGTACTCCAAATTCCCCTGGTATGCCCTGCGCCAGAACTATTGTTCGGCGGTGAGCGCGGCCGGGGGCGTGCCCATCGTGCTGCCCCATGAACCCCACCTCGTCGACCATTACCTCGGCATGATCGACGGCCTGGTGGTCTCGGGCGGCGCGTTCGACGTGGACCCGGCCCTGTTCGGCGCCACCACACGTCATGCCACCGTGTCGCTCAAGGAAGGCCGCACGGATTTCGAATTGCGCATGACCCAAGGTGCCCTCGCCGCCGACAAGCCCGTGCTCGGCATCTGCGGCGGTCAGCAATTGCTGGCCGTTGCCTTGGGCGGCACCCTGATACAGCACATCCCGGACGAAGTGAGTAACCCGCTGGCCCATGAGCAGCCCAATCCCCGCGATCAGGCCGGTCACGACGTAACCATCAAGGAAGGCTCGCTCCTTCATCGCATCACCGGCGCCACTACGGCGCCCGTGAACAGCTCGCATCATCAGGCAGTCAAGAGCGTTCCCGACAATATTGTCGTGGATGCGGTGGCGCCCGACGGCGTGATCGAAGGCATTGAGGACCCCTCGCGCAGATTCTGCATCGGCGTGCAATGGCATCCGGAGTTCCACATCTCTCCTGCCGACGTGCGCCTGTTCGCCGCCTTCATCGACGCCTGCCGCAAGGCCGCATGATGAACGCACCCAAGGGCGGCGACAAAGACGGTACCGCAGAGAAAGGCGAGCGCATCGCAAAGGTCATGGCGCGCGCCGGGCTGTGTTCGCGACGCGATGCCGAAAAATGGATCGCCGCGGGCCGGGTCAAGGTCAACGGCGAGAAGCTCACCACGCCGGCATGCGTGGTCGGTCCCACCGATGAAATCATGGTGGACGGCGAGCGCCTGCCCCAGGCGGATCGCACCCGTGTGTGGCGTTTCCACAAACCCAACGGCCTCGTCACCACCCACAAGGACGAGAAAGGCCGCACCACGGTATTTGAAGTGCTGCCGCCCAACCTGCCCCGCGTCGTCAGCGTCGGACGCCTCGATATCACGTCCGAAGGCCTTCTCCTGCTGACCAACGACGGCGAGATCGCGCGCATGCTGGAGCATCCCTCCCGCGGCTGGGTGCGTCGCTATCGCGCCCGCGTCTATGGCCGCCCGGATGCCCGGCTGCTCGACAGCATCAAGGACGGCGTGACCGTCGAAGGCGTGCGGTACGGGCCCATCGAAGCCTCGCTCGACGGCGGCGAAGGCGGGTCCAAAAGCAATGTGTGGATCACCCTGGCTTTGAGCGAAGGCAAGAACCGCGAAGTGCGCAAAGTGTTGGCGCATCTCGGACTCACAGTGACGCGCCTGATCCGCGTCTCCTATGGCCCGTTCCAGCTCGGCAATCTTGAGCCCGGCGTGATCGAGGAAATCCCGGTCCATGTGGTGCGCCAGCAGTTGGGCGCCAGCGCCCCGGTGGGCCTCTCCAAAAAGAGAAAGCGTTGAAACCTCCTGGTGCTAAGGGGGCCGCGGGAAAACTCCGGATCATCGGCGGCGTCTGGCGCGGCCGATCCATCGCGGTGCCGCCCGAGTCCGTGCGGCCGACCTCCGACCGGGCACGGGAAGCGGTCTTCAATCGCCTGATTCACGGATTTGCCGACCACGTCTTCCGCCTGCCGGGCGCTGTAGTCGTGGACGCCTTCGCCGGTAGCGGGGCCCTGGGCCTCGAAGCCCTGTCGCGCGGTGCCGCGCGCGCCACGTTCCTGGAGCGCGACTCCGCCACCGCGGCGCTCATCAAAGCCAATATTGCCACCCTTGGCGCCGAAGACCGCGCGGCAGTGATCGGCGCCGACGCCACAGCGCCGCCGCGCGCTACGGAGCCTTGCGATCTATTGTTGATTGACCCGCCCTACGGCGAAAACGTCATGACGGCATCACTCATGGGCCTCGCGCGCGCGGGATGGCTCCAGCCGGGCGCGCTGGTCGTG
>CANISR010000018.1 GCA_947470105.1 Fidelibacterota bacterium
AACGCGAAGGCCGCGCCACCTTGCCTCGCCCCGCGGGGTCGCTCGTGTGGTTCCACGGCGCCAGTGTCGGCGAATGCCTGTCGCTGCTGCCGTTGGTGAACGCGATCGCGGCGCAAGGTCGCAATGTGCTGGTCACCTCCGGGACCGTAACGTCGGCCGCGCTGCTGGCCGAGCGCCTTCCTGCGGGCGCGCTCCACCAATTCATCCCCCTCGACCGCCGCGCCTGGGTGAAACGGTTTCTCGATCATTGGCGGCCCGACGCCGTGCTGTGGGCGGAATCGGAACTCTGGCCGAACATGCTGGGCGCCATCGCGCAGCGCCGTATTCCCGCCGCGCTGGTGAACGCCCGCCTGTCGGACCGCGCCTTCGCCGGCTGGCGCAGGTGGCCGGGTTTCGCGCGGGAAATCCTGGCCGCCTTCAGCTTTATCCTGGCGCAATCAGAAGCGGATCGGGCGCGGTTTGCCGCATTGGGCGCCCAGGATGCGCGGGTGAGCGGTAACATCAAGCTCGCTGCGCCCCCTTTGCCGGCGGATGCAGATTTGCTCGGTGCCGTGCGTACGGCCATCGGCGCGCGGCCCTGTTGGCTCGCGGCCAGCATCCACCCCGGCGAAGATGACATTGCCCGGGCCGTGCATACTGAGCTCGCACAACGCTACCCCGGCCTTCTGACGCTGATCGTCCCCCGCCATCCTGATCGTGGGCCGGAGATGGCCGAAATCATGACCAAGGCCGGGCTCTCGGTCGCCCGCCGCGCCGTCGGAGAGGCCATAGGACCCGACATCCAGGTCTATATCGCCGACACCATGGGGGAACTGGGGCTGTTTTACCGTGCGGCGCAGATCATTTTCCTCGGCAAATCCTTGCGCGTCGGCGGCGGCCAGAACCCGGCCGAACCCGCCAGCCTGGGCTGTGCGCTGGTGCTGGGACCGGACATGAGTAACTTCCGCGACATCACCGCCGAACTGCTGGCTTCCGGCGCCGCCGTGCAAGTCGCGGACGACGGCGCGCTGACGCAAGCTGTCGGCGCCCTGTTGCAAAACCGAGACCGCCGCGACGCGCTGGGCGCCAACGCCCGGGCCATGATGGCGCGCCACCAGGGCGCCATCGCCGAAACGCTGCGCCATATCGCGCCGCTCCTCGAATTCCGATAAGTTCAATTTATGGATTCAGATTCAGAACGCCGCCTCCGCGAACTCCGCCTCAATCTCGCGGAAGTCTGCCTCGAAGGCCGCATCGACCGCATCGCCGCGCTGACCCGCAATCCGTCGGGTGACGCCATCATCACCATGATCAATTCGGGCGTGCGCCACCTGGCCATGACCAAGGCCGATCAGGCCGTTGCCGAACGGTGCCACCGCATCCTCAGTGTCGAGCATGATATCGGCCGCAAGGTGGCGGCCTATCTCGCGCTCAGCCTGTTCAGCTTCCCGCACACCATGGACAGGGCCTTCGATATCATCGATGTGCCCACGCCCCTGCTGGCGACGGTTGTGAAAACCTTGCTGGCGGTGCCGGTATTCTTCACCAAGGAGGGCGCACGCAAGCGCGCCCTGGCCCATGTGGAAACCACCGTCCAGGAAATCCACAAGGCGGTCACCGTCATCGACGAAGAGGACTTTCGCAAAGAGGTCCTGAGCGGCTTCATGGACGGTTATGTGGTCTCGGCCGTTTACGGTGAGGATGTGTCGCTGCGCACCCTGGCCCTCAAGCGCGCCGAATTGATCCGGATGTACCTGGAGATCAACGACCTCGCCCGCGACGTCGTGCCGCCGCCGCGGGAGCCCAATAACACTGTTGTACGCATCGGCGTACTGTGCCCGGGCGCCTTGAGTGAGACTGCCGCCGTGCGTGGCCACCTGCTGGGCCTCGACACCTCGGTCTTCCAGGTCATTGCGTTTGTGCCGGACGAGGCCGCCACCAGCGTCGCGGCCGGGTTTGAGGACCTGGCCGACGACTTTGTCGCCCTGCCGGTCGGAGACATTCCCCGCGCGGCCGGGATCATCGCGGCTGAAAAGCTGGACGTGCTGATGGCGGGCGCCAATCTGACCAACGCCTGCCGCTTTCCATGGACGCTGCTCATGGCGCAACGTCTCGCCCATCTTCAGGTGGCGATGCACTCCTGCTGCCTGACCACGGGATTTCCTACGGTGGACTTATTCCTCAACGGCATCCTCAATGAGCCCGACGACTGCCGCGAGGACTATACGGAAGAAGTGGCGCTGTTCCCCGGATCGAGCAACCACTACGCCTTCCCCGGTAAGCCGGTGGAGCCGGAGACCGTTACGCGCGAACAAATCGGCGTGCCGGACGCGGCCCTGTTGCTGCTGTCGGGCGCGAATTATTTCAAGATCGGTCCCGACCTGATCAATGCCTGGGCGCGGATCCTCGAAGCCGTGCCCCATGCGCACATTCTGATGTATCCATTCAATCCCAACTGGACCACCCACTATCCTTACCGCGAAGGCTTCCTGCGTTTCGTCCAGGAGCGGTTTGCCGCCCGGGGTGTGCCGGTCGACCGGTTGCACGTGCTGGAGGCCCAAGCCACGCGGGCGCCGATCCTCGGCGTGCTCAAACTCGCCGATCTCTATCTCGACAGTTTTCCTTATTCGGGCGCCGTGTCGCTCATGGATCCCATCAGCATGGGTTGCCCGCCGGTGGTGCGCGAAGGTCATACCGCCCGTTGCCGCCAAAGTTCGGCGCTGTTGCGCGAAATCGGCCTCGATGTGTTGGTGACCAAGTCGACCGACGACTACGTGACCGTGGTCACGCGGTTGTTGCTGGACCCGGCCCTGCGGCGGGAGATGTCAGAAGCCGTGCGCGACGTCAGCCGCACCTACAACTTTGGTCCGGGTGGCGCCGAGGGCGGACTGGGCGGCGACGTCGGCGACATTCTGCTCGCCGCGCTCAAGAAGAAGCTCAAGACTTCCGTAATTTGAAAACGTCCGACGGCTGATGCGCCACCAGCGCGTCCTCAAGACGGGCGATGGTGTCGCTGCGCACCATATTGCCCACGCGGAGGTCGAGGATACGCGCTTCCTCGCCGACGTAGAGGCGCCCCAGGGTCAAGATAGCCTTCATCAGGGCCGGATCGCGCACGGCGATGATATTGAGTTGGTCCCACACCGGCGGATTGAAATGGGACAGCGGCGCGATCTCCGACACTGAACGGAGGTGGAAGCTGTTGTCGTTGCGCCAATGGGCGCCCAGCATATGGTAGCCGCTGTTGGCCAGCGAGGCGGCCACGGGGCCAGCGTCGGCGATATTATGAAAGGCGCAGTTGATCTTGACGATCTCCGGCTGCCAGCGCGCGATGCGCGCGGCGGTCTCGCGGCCGAGGTGCGGCGCTTCGCAGGACAGCAAGGTCACCGCGGCAATCTCGTCGTCGGACTTTTGTGCGGCCGGGACGGTGGCGAAATCCACTTTAGCCCCGGCAAAGCCCGCAGCGGCCACCACCTTCCATTCGGCTGTGGCGTATTGCTGCATCTGCGGCGCGGATGCAGCGCTAAGGAATACCGCCGTCGGCTTCTGCGACGGCGGATAGAGGTCCAGGGCAAAAATAATGGGGATGTCGTCGCTCACCCGCCGATGGTAGGTGCGCGGCGCTCAGAACGCCAGACGCTTCGTGGCTGCTGCTAGTGTCGGGGGCGTTCGCAGGGGATCGCGATGAGGTCCACGACCTTGCCGAGACGCAGCACTTTGATTGCCGCGGCCTTGCCGATTCGGTCCGCCGTCAGCAGCCGGTGCAAATGATCCACGCCGGTCAGGGGTGCGTCGTCGATGGACAGCAACAGGTCGCCGGAGATCAGGCCCGCCACATCGGCCGGACTGCCGGTTTCCACCGTGAACACCCGTGCCGCCGTTTCAGGCCCCCGTTCAAGAGCGCGGACAATACGCCGCGGAATGCCCACGGTCTGGGCGCCGACACCGAGATGGCTGCGACGTACGATGCCGTGACGCAGGATCTCTGTCGCCACAAACAGCGCCGTGTTGGCCGCCACGGCGAAGCATAACCCTTGAGCGCCCATGATGGTGGCGGTGTTGACCCCGATCACCTGCGCCTGGGAATTCACCAGAGGCCCGCCGGAATTGCCGGGATTGAGGGCGGCATCGGTTTGCAGCACGTCGTCGATCTGCCGCCCCGCCTGGCCGCGGAGCGAACGTCCCAGCGCGCTCACCACACCGGCGGTGACCGTGCACTCGAAACCCAGGGGATTGCCGACGGCGATGGCCAGTTGGCCGACCGTGAGCTTGCTGGAATCGGCGAATGTCAATGTCGGAAACGACCCGCCCCCATGCACCTGGAGGATTGCCAGATCCGTATCCGGGTCATCGCCCACTAGGTAGGCCGGCCGCTCGACGCCGTCGGCGAACGCCGCGCGGATTTCGGGGTTTTTCTCACCCGGTCCGTGAACCACATGGCTGTTGGTGCTCATGTAGCCGTCGGGAGTGAACAGGAATCCCGTGGCGGCGCCGCCACCGCTGCCGCCCTTGGCTTTCAAGCGCAGATGGGCCACGGCCGGCGCCACAGTCTCCACGGTGGAGATGACGGTCTTGCTGTAAGCGTCCAACAGCGGCAGGTCTGGATTGATGTCGAGCGGCATGGGCTTCACTTAGGAAGCGAAAGCCGCCGCCGCCAGGGGCGCATTAGGGATGGCGCGCCGCCGCGTCGCCGAGCGCCGCCGCCAGCAGCTTGATCGCGGGCTGCCAGTTGCGATGTTTGCGTTGGCGGAACAGGCGCATGGAGGGGTACCAGGGCGTGTCTTCCCGCCCGTGCAGCCAGCGCCAGTCGTTGCCTTGGGCGATCAGAAGCCATACCGGCTTGCCGAGGGCGCCGGCAAGATGGGCCACCGCCGTATCGACAGTGATCACGAGGTCGAGAGCACTGACTGCGCGCGCGGTGGCCCCGAAGTCGGTCAGTCGCGGCCCGAGGTCAATGATCCACGGCGCCGCTTGAAGGTCTGCTGCGCCTGCGCCCACTTGCAGACTGTAGAAGGCAACGCCCGGCACATCGCGGAGCGGCGTCAGCAGGGACAACGGCACCGAGCGCCATTGGTCGTTCTCATGCTGCGGATTTCCGCGCCAGACCAAACCTACTTTGTATTTTCCGGAAAGCTCGAACGCTGCGCCCTCCGGGGCACGCAAATAGGGAGTGCTTGCCGAGATCGTCTCAAGCCTCACGCCAAGGAAATGCGGTACGCTCAGCAGTGGCGCGTGGACATCGGCCACGCCCTTTGTTCCCGCGGCCACCGCGCGCGCGACGCCTGGCGCCGTGGCAATCAGCGCCTCCAAGCCTGCATGGCATTCCACCACCACGGAAGCGCCTTGCGCCGCAAGGTCGGCGGCAAAGCGTACGAACTGGAGGGCGTCGCCGATGCCTTGCTCCAGCGTAAGCAGGATGGTCTTGTCCGCGAGCGGTTCGCCCGCCCAGCGCGGCATGGTCATGGGGCGCTCACCCCGGTCCTTGCGGCGAAAGCGCCACTCATATTCGGCGAAACCGCGCTTGAAATCGCCGGAAGCCAGCAGAGCGTTGGCGAGGTTCCAGTGAGCCTCGGCGTTCGCGGGGGCGAGGCTCACTGCATGTTCGAGGCATGCCACCGCCTGGGGGAGGAAGCCCCAGACCCGGTAGACCATGGCAAGATTGATGAATGGCAGCGGTGAGGCGGAGTCGATCTGCGCCGCTGCCTGGAACCAGCGTTCTGCCGCCACCAGATTGCCGAGGCGGTAGAGGACCACGCCGTAGTTCAGCAACGCCTTGGAATGCATGCCGCCGAGACTGCCGAGCTTGACGTAAAGGGCGCGCGCCTGTCCCAGTTCACCCTTGCGTTGATGTTCCAACGCCTGGTCGTAAAGAGACGGCGCGTGGTGGGGATCCATCGACAGCGCCGCCGCCAGGGCCGAGTGAGCCAGCCCCGGACGTCCGATCATGCGGAAGGCCGTGGCGATGGCGTGACACAGATCCGCGTCCAACCCCTTGGCCTTGGCGCGCTCGAATAGCGCCAGGGCATTCTCGGGGCGGCCGCGATTGATTTCCAGGGCGCCCATCTGACGAAGCGCGCCCGGATGATCGGGGCTGCTGGCCAGCACGGCGTGATAGAGGCCGGTGGCGCGCGCGACCGCGCCTTCGGCAAGCGCCGCTTCGGCGTCCTTCAAGAGACCGTCAATGATCTCGCCTTCAGCGCCTGCATTGGGCATGGTGCACCGGTTATAATGTGCGCCCGGGTTTCGGTGCAAACCATGTCGTCCTCGCCTGATCTCGCGAAAGCCATCGCCTTGCACGCCGCCGGCCGCCTTGCCGACGCGCGGGCGGCCTATGAACGGCTGTTCGCCGCCAACGCCCGCGACACCGGGGCTATCCACGGCTTGGGGTTGATCGCGATCGATCAGGGGCGGGCGTCCGAGGCCTTGCCCTTATTCGCGCGCTGCATGGCGTTGGCGCCGAACGACACGGTTTTCCGCGTCGCTTATGGCCTGGCGCTCCTGGAAAGCGGCAAGCCCGAGGACGCAGCCCCCGTGCTGCTCGACGCCGCCAACACGGCGCCGGCCTTGGCCGACGCCCGCTTCCATCTGGCCCGCGCCCTGGTGGCCATGAAACGGCCGCGCCAGGCCTTCGACGTGCTGGCCGACACGGTCGCGCGGTTTCCGGAGCGGGCGGATGCGCTGGCGCTCAAAGGCAATGTGGAGCGCAAGCTCGGCCGCGGCCCCGAAGCGGAGGCAAGCCTGCGCCGGGCTCATGCGCTCGCGCCCGGAGATGCCGACATTCTCAACAATCTCGGCGCGGTGCTGCGCGACGACGGCCGCGCCGCCGAGGCGGTCGCGCTCTATCGGCAGGCGCTCAAGCTGGCCCCCACCCGCGCCATGATCCTCACCAACCTCGGCAATGCGCTCGCCGCCCTCGGGGAGCTTGATGAGGCTGAAGCCCATTTGCGCAAGGCGCTGCTGCTCGATCCCGTCACCAACGACGCCCGCCTCGGCCTCGCTCTGCTGCTGGCTGCCAACGAACGCGGCTCTGAGGCCATCCCTTTGCTCAACGACGCGCTCGCGCGCGACCCCGCCAACCGCGACGCCGGCGTCAATCTTGGCGTCGCTTTATTGGCGGCGGGAGATATCGCAGGAGCGGAAGCCCAATACCGCGACGTGCTGGCGCGCGCACCCAAGGACGCTGAGGCCCACTACAACCTCGCCTGGGTGCTGTTGCTCACCGGCCGCTGGCGCGAGGGCTGGGAGCACTATGAGTGGCGTTGGAAACTGAAGCATTTCAGCTCCCTCATCCGCGGCTTCAAGAAGCCGGTATGGGACGGCGCGCCGTTCGCGGGAACGCTGCTGGTGCATGCCGAGCAGGGCCTCGGCGATTGCATCCAGTTCGCGCGGCTATTGGACGCGGCGCGGGCGCGGTGCGCGCAACTGGTATTCGAATGTCCGCGCCCGCTGGTCCGCCTGCTCAAGGACTTGCCGGGCGTCGACCGCGTCATCGCAGCCGGCGACCCGCCGCCGCCCTTTGCCCAGCATATTCCTCTGATGAGCCTGGCGCGGGTGCTCGGCCTGACACCTGACGCTATTCCAGCACCCAATGGCTATATCGCCGCGCCCCCGCCACCCCCGGCCTTGCGTCTGCCAGCCACCTCGGCACAGCGCATCGGCCTGGTCTGGGCAGGTTCGCCCGACAACAGGATCGACCGCCGGCGCAGCTTCCCCGCCGGCGTGTTCGCACCGCTCTGCCGGATCCCCGGCGTGGAGGTGGTCAGCCTTCAGGTCGGCGCGCGGTCAGAGGAGGCCGGCGACCTCCGGGGAATTGTATTCGACTGCGCCGGTAAGGTGTCCGACTTCGCCGATACCGCGGCGGTCATTGCTCAGCTCGATCTGGTGATCGGCGTCGACACGGCGGTAATCCATCTCGCCGGCGCCATGGGCAAGCCGGTGTGGCTGCTCCTTCCCTTGATGCCCGATTACCGCTGGCTGCTGGGCCGCGCCGACTCGCCCTGGTATTCCGCCATGCGCCTGTTCCGCCAGAGGAAAGCCGGCGACTGGGAGGGCGTAATTGCTGAGGTTGGGGCAGCGTTAAACCATTGGAAAGGGATCGATGGTTAGGGGTGAGTTTGGAAAAGACCGCTTGTCGTGCTATTCAGGTGCCGCGTGCCTCCCCAGCCGGGGGCCCGTGACAACGCCCGAAGGGCGGGCGAGAGCGGGCGAAGCCCGCAAGGAGCGACGGCTGAGATGGCTGACTCTATTTCATCGGTCAACACGACGGCCAACCAGGCGCTGACATCCCAGCCTGCGTCCGGCATCCTGTCGCAATTGCCCATCCAGACCAGCGGCTCGGCCCTCCTGGGCACCGGTGCCGCCGTGTCGGTGCTGAGCGGCAGCGGCGACGATCCCGGCGCCCTGTTCGGCAATATCGCCGGCACCCAGAGCACCCTTTTTAAGCAGGTCCAGGCCAACGCCAATGCGCGTCTGGCCGAGCAGCTCAAGCAGATCAACGACGTCGCCGCCCAGAAAAAGCAGGCGCTGAACCTGGAAATGGACCGCTGGGTCACGGTCAAGGCGCAGATCAACAACGCCGAAATCTATGTCAGCAACGGCCAGGACGCCGCCGACGAGGTGAACCAGCTCCTGCTCGATATGCGGTCCAGCATCGCTCAAACCGCCCAAAAGGGCGAAGACCCGAAATTCTGGCGCGAAAAATTCGACGCGCAGGTCAACAGCATCAACCTGCAAGCGGAAAGCGGCACGGCCGCATCCAACCTGGTGGGCAACCTGAATCCGGTTGATCTGAGCCCCAATCAGATCGAATACCGCAGCGACCTCGGCTCCGGGTCGACCACGCTGACGGGCACCTATATCGGTACCAATTTCCGCATCACCGGCAACGACGGCACCGTCTGGGTGCCCGATACTCAGGCCGACTTCATCCAGGCGTATAAGGGTTTGCAGGGCGAAGCCCAGACCTACACGACAGCCGACGGTCAGAAGATCGCCAAGGCGACCTCGACCCGCAACGGCTTGAAGCTCATCAGCTACAATCCCAAGACCCACGACATCACGGTCAACATCTCGGTGGTGCCCACCGAGCCGCCGGTCGTCGTCACCGGCAAGCTGGATACCAACGGCATCGGCGTGATGCAGTCGTGGTTCTACAACAACTTCGCCACCAAGGCCGACCGCGACCGCGCCTTCGCCGACATCAACAAGGCCGAGGTCTCGGTTGTTTCGGCCAAAGGCGATCTGCAGCGTTCGGCCGTCCAGGTCGGCATGGACCAGAAGCGCGCGACCCAAGCCTTGAACCGGCTGGGCACCGCCAGCGCGGACGCCACCGCCGCCCAGCAGCAGCAGCAGCAGGACACCAAGGTCAAAGCCGCCCAGCAGTACCTGGCCATGCAGGCCAACCTGCAAAACCTGCAGTCGGTCCAGTCCAACTACCTAAGCGCCTTCTCCGGGTTCATTGACGACCCGTTTGCCCAAGCGTCCCTGGACCTCATCGCTTAGGCGCCGCCAGCCCGGCAATTCTTGCCGGTGAGTCCGCGGAATCTTTTGCCCAAAGACCCCTCCCGGCTGTGCCGCAGGGGCGGGGTTCCGAAAAAAACTCCATCTAAATCAGCCACTTGATGAAAACCCGGGGGTTGGCCCGGGGCTTGCACCGCTGTTTCTGGATTTATGCGCGTGGGCCCACATGACCACGCCGCACCCAGATTTGAGCCACCAAGCGGAGCACGGACATGGACATTCAATCGATCTCGAAGGCGCAGAAGACGAACCTGTTCGAAACCGTCAGCGCGCCGGTCGATAACGGCAGCCCCGAGAGCGCCTTTTCCGCCCTCCTCAACCGCGTCGGCGCGAAATTCGGCAGCAGCGCCGGGCTGAGTGGCCTGGAAAGCAAGCTGATGCACTCCAACGACGCCGCCCATGCGGCCCAGGCCGATGCCCGCGACGACGCCGGCCAGAATGCGCCGCGCTCTCTGGTCAAGGCCAAGGGCACCAAGTCCGACGACAAAGACACCAAAGCGGCCAAAGAAGGCGACAGCGCCAAGACCGAAGACACCAAGACCGCGACCGATGACTCGGCCGCGACCGATGCCGCCAACGCCGATCAGACTCAGGCTGCGGTGCAGGCTGCGGTCGCCGCAACCGTGGACCTTCCTGTCGTCGCCGAAGTACAGGCCGCGACCGTGGTGGCCGTGGTCCAGCAGGCCGTTGCGCCCGAAGCCGTCACAGGCCCGGTGGAAACGGTTGTCGAAGCCGCCGCCGTGGCGACCGAAATCGAAGTCGCCGCCGCCGCGACCGTGGTCGCCCCCGAGCAGGTGACCAAAGCCACCACCGTCGTGCAGCAGGCTGCCGGCCCCGCGGTCGAGCAGAACAAGGCGGCCGACACCGGCCCCAAGCTCGCCCAAGCCACCGCCGCCACCGTTGCCACCGATGACGCCACGGCCGCCACCGACGTCACCACCGAAGTGGTCAAGGCCGACGCCAAAACCGCCGTCGTCAAGGAAGCAGGACCCAAGGAAACCCGTTCCGCCGGCGCCGTCGACCAGTCCCAGGCCATGTCGCGCATGCTCGGCGACGACAACAAGATCCAGGTCCAGGTCCACGTGGGCGGCAAGGTCGCCGCCAACCAGGCGTTCAATGTCGCCAGCCCCTATAACATCTACAGCGGCTACGCCGCCGCCGACGCTGCATCGACCGCCAACGGCCAGGTCGGCCAGGCCGACGCCGGCAATGCTCTGGTGCAGACGCCGAAGGCCGCCCCGGAAGTGCAAGCCGTGGCCGCGCCCATCGTGCTGCCGCCCCAACTGCAGTCGCAGCAGACCCAGGCACCCACGCCGGCCGCCCGTGCCGACTTGAACGCGCCGATCCAGGCCGTGGAAAGCTCTAACGCCAGCCAGAACAACGCCCAAAACGGGTTCGAATCATTCAGCGGCGGCGCGCAACGCTCTGCTGCAAACGCCGAGACCCGCAGCACGGCGCAAACCGCGACCGAACGGCCGCAGGTGACGCCGCAGCAGATCGTCGACCAGATCAAAGTGGTCATCACCCGCGCCGCCAAGTCCGGCTTGGACAAAGTCACCATTCAGTTGAAGCCGGCTGAGCTTGGCCGCATCGACGTCAAGCTCGAGATGTCCGAAGACCACAAGGTCCGCGTCACCGTGACCGCCGACAACAAGGAAACGCTCGCCCTGCTGCAGAGCGATTCCCCCACCCTCGAGCGGACCCTGAACGACGCCGGCCTGCGCACCGACGCCAACAACCTGCACTTCAGCCTGCGCAGCGAGAGCGATCCGCGCGAAGCCCAGGATGGCGGCGGACAGAACCGCAGCAAGGGCAACGGCGACACCGCCGCTGCTGCGGATGAGATCGATCCCGCTTTCGACTATGCCGCGGCGGCCCGTTCGCGCGGCGGCATCGACACGTTTGTTTAATCTGACGCCCAAGCACGAAGACCGAAGGACTTAAACCATGGTCGACTCAGTCACCAACAGCACAGCCGCCGACGCGGGCGCCGCAAAGGCTGCAACGTCGAAGACCAAGCTGTCCAGCGACTTGAACTCGTTCCTGACGCTGCTGACCTCGCAGCTCAAGAACCAGGATCCGCTGTCGCCTATGGATTCGACACAGTTCACCAACCAGTTGGTGCAGTTCTCGCAGGTCGAACAGCAGATCAACATGAACTCGAACCTGTCGAACCTGATCGGGTTGACCCAGCAGAGCATCGCCTCGAACGTGGTCAATTACATCGGCAAGACCATCGAAGGCCCGAGCAGCTCGGCGCCGCTGATCAACAGCGAAATGAAGGCTTCGTACAACCTCACCGCCAAGGCGGCCACAGTCACCATCGCGGTCAAGAATGCCGCCGGCGAAATCGTCTACTCGAAAAACGGCGAGACCACCGAAGGCGTCCACGAATTCAAGTGGGACGGCAAAGACTCCAACGGCGTCCAGAAAGCGGACGGTACGTACTCGCTGGAAGTCACGGCCATGGCCGCGGACGGCAGCACGGTGGACACCTCGACTACCGTCTTCGGCAAGGTCACGGGCGTTACCTCGGTCAACGGCGTCACCACCCTGCTCCTGGGCAACATCGGCATCCCGATGACCCAAGTGCTGGCCGTGACGGACGGCGTTTAGAAGCTGGCGGCGTTTTGAAACTGCGTAATTTCGGCACGATTTTAGGACGAATTTAACCATCCCGCGCCAGGGTCGGATTTGAGGAATTCCCTCTTTCGAACCTGGATCTAAAGAGAGCGGGTACCTCCGGCGGCGAAGGTCGCCAGAGAAACAAAGTAGGAGACGGAATATGTCGCTGTTCGGTGCATTGTTTTCAGGCGTGTCGGGACTGCAGTCCCAGGGCAGCGCCATGGGCGCCATCGCGGACAACGTGACCAACGTCAACACGGTCGGGTACAAAGCGACCCTGGTCAACTTCAAGACGCTGGTAACCGCGCAGGTCTCACTGACGCAGTACTCGCCGGGCGGCGTGCAGTCCGCACCGCGCCAGGGCATCGACATCCAGGGCCTCTTGCAGGCCACCACGTCATCCACCGACGTCGGCATCTCCGGATCGGGCTTCTTCATCTCCAATGCCGCGGCCGAGCCGAAGCAGGGCGATCTCTTCACCTACACCCGCGCCGGCTCTTTCCAGGTCGACAAGTCGGGCTTCCTGCAGAACGTCTCCGGCGCCTACATGCAGGGCTGGCCGCTGTCGTCCTACGCCGGCGCCGCCGGCGCCTCGACCGTCACCATCGGCGGCAACATCTTCCAGAAGTCGTACATCGACGTGGCAGGTAACACCGTCCTCATCAACGACAACGTCATCGACGGCCGCAACCTGCGCCCCTTGAACCTGCAGACCATCGGCGGCACGGCGTCGCCCACGACCACCCTGTCGATCGGCGCCAACCTGCCGGCGGGCGCCCTCGTCGGCGACACCCAGGACATCAACTCGCAGATTTTCGACAGCTTGGGCAATGCCCACAACATCACCTACTCGGCGCGCAACTCCGGCGCCAACCAGTGGAACATGGCGGTGGTTCCGCCGGCGGGCGCGGCTTCGGTTTCCCAGAAGACTCAAAAGGGCGAAGTCTATTTCTCCGCCGGACGCTTCGATCTGAACGACGTGGTGACCTCGCCCGTGCAGGGCACCCTCGACTTCAATGTCAACGGTTCCGCGTTCAGCATCGTGCTTAGCCCCACCGCCGGCTCCGACGACGGTGTGTCGACCATCGACACCACCGCCCGCACCATCAGTCAGATCCTGGATGAGGCGGCCACCCTCATCAACACGCAGATGACCACGGCTTACGGCACCAATCCGCCGACTCCGCCGGGCACATGGGCGCGCCATCTGGCCGGCGAAAACGGCATCACCTTCGACCAGGCCTCGACCGTCGACATGACCTTCGGCATGAACGCGGCCGATCCGGTCCAGGACGCCGCCGGCAAGTCGATCCTGTTCCAGAACGATACCGCGGGCTACACGGTCCCCGGCATCGACGGCGGCGATGAAGTCTCCGATTTCATCTATGCCTGGTACGATCTCACCGGGACGATCGGCGGCACGGGCGTGCCCCAGCTCGGCGTTCCCGCGATCAAGTTCTCCGGCGTCGGCACCCCGGCCGAATTCTACGGCCGCGACGGCGCCGATGCGCCCGATCCCAAGAGCAACCTGGAAATCGTCTGGACCAACGGCGCGGCCAACATGGAATCGGGCAGCCAGACCAGCCCCGCCGTGCTCGTGAACTTCGGCAACTACAATACGCCGGACGGCCTGACCCAGCTCTCGGGCAGCTTCCAGCTCAACTACATCCAGCAGAACGGCGCCAAGTTCGGCAACTTCGCCGGCGTGTCCATCGACAAGCAGGGCATCGTCTCGGCCCTGTTCGACAACGGCGTGACCCGTCCGGTGTTCATGATCCCGCTCGCCACCTTCACCAACCCCAACGGCTTGTCGTCGCTGTCGGGCAACGTGTGGATCGCGACCGACTTCTCGGGCAACCCCACCCTGCGCCAGGCCGGCGATGCCGGTGCGGGACAGATCAATGCCTCCTCGCTCGAAAACTCCACCGTCGACCTCGGCACCGAGTTCACGCGCATGATCACCACCCAGCGCGCCTACTCGTCGGCCGCCAAGGTCATCACCACCGCCGACGACATGCTCAGCGAACTGCTGAATATCAAGCGGTAGGTCTTAGCTAGGTCACTTGCTCCAACCCCGGCGCCCGAAAGGCGCCGGGGTTTTGCTTTTGGAGAATTGCGCGAGCATGAATTCAATTGCGAGCGGATCGCAGGGAACCGGGCTGTACCGGCGGGCGTTGGGACGGGCGACACACAACTTCTAAAGGTGCCCCATGAAATCCACCGCCCTTATCGGCGTCGTTCTGATCGCTCTCGGCGTTATCGGCTTCGCCATCGGCCATATCGACTTCACCACCCGCGAAAAGGTCATCGATCTCGGTCCGATCGAGGTCAATGCCGACAAGAAGCACAGCATCGCGATCCCGGACGTCGCCGCCGCCATCGCCCTGCTCGCGGGCATCGGCCTGGTGCTCGCCGGCCAGAAACGCGCTTAAATAACGGCATCTTTCACTGCCCGGTTATCTGATGCGGAGGAGGACGGGTTGAGGCTATTGTCATAGCCCCGGCCCGGAAACCTCCGCTTATGTCTTCGCCTTTACCCCAGAACCCGCACGCCTTGGCGCTTGAAAGCAAAGCCGCCATGGACCGCAAGGACTGGGGGACGGCTGACTTGCTGCTGCGCCAACGCCTCGCGGTCATGCCCCAGGATCCCGGCCTGCTGTTCGACCTCGGCCTGGTCGCCTATCGCCGCAATGCCCTCAGCGACGCAGAAGGTTTCCTGCGTAAGGCCGCGGACCTCGGCGCGGGTGAGCCCGCATGGCTGCTGCTGGGGCGCACCTTCGTGGGGCTCCGGCGCGATACCGACGCCCTGAGAGCGTACAAGGCCGTCGTCAAATCCAACCCGGCGCAGTTTGAGGCGCTGATGGCGCTGGGTGACATCCGTCACCGCAACGGCGATCGCGCCGGCGCCCGCGCGAATTACCGCCAGGCGGTTGAAGCCCGCCCTACCGACCTCGATGCCGTGATCAAGTACTCCGGCGCGGTGTGGGACGACGGGGACCCCGAGACCGCTGTCGCCATGACGCTCGATCTTCTCGCCCGCACCAGCGATCTTGCGGCGCGCGCACGTGTTCTGCGAAGCGCGCTGTGGCAGGTGGAGTGTTGGGAGCGCATCACGCACGGACAGACTCCGTATCACGCCGCCCATTCCGACGAACTTTTCTTCACTTACGCCGCGCCGCTGCTCGCGGATTTCGAGAGGGCCTACGCCGCGCTGGCGACGGCCAATCCTGCCGACAGCGGGGCCAAAATCGGGCTCGGGCTTGCGCACTTTTGCCGCGGTGACCGTACCGGCGCCGAGACGCTGTTCAAGGCGGCCGGGCCTGCTATTGCCGGCGGCGTGTTGGAAACCGCGTGGTTTTCGCCTGCATTCCACGCGGCCTTACGCCTTCCCGCGGATGCCAATGCCGGAGAGGAATTCGGCGCCGGGTTGCCCACCGTCACAACTGTTCGCCCCTTTGTGCCCGACCCGGCCGGTGTGCTGTTCCTCTCCTGTGACTCGGTTTATTTCGCCGGCTTCGGCCTGCCCTTGCTTTGCTCCCTGCAGGCCAGTTCGCCCGCTACACCGGTCCATCTGCATATCATCGATCCAGCGCCCAAGGACCTCCAGCGCATCGCCGCTTTCTGCGACACGCTTGGACTGCGGTTTGCGCTCACGAGCGAGGCGCCGGAACTGCACGCTGCCCCGGTCCAGGTTGCGCGCAGCTATTTCCATGCCGTCAGATTTATCCGCTTCCATCAGTTCCTTGGGCCGTACGGATGCCCGCTATGGATGACCGACGTCGACGCCCTGGTGAACCGCGACCTGCGGCCTCTCTTCGGACACCTTCACGGCCGGGACGCGGCGATGCGCCTTCGGCCGGGCCGATTGGAGCCACAGAACCAATTCAGCGCATGCGCCGTGGGCGCGGCGCAAACACCTGCATCCCAGGCCTATTTCCGGCAGCTCGCGGCCTATATCGCGCATTTTCACGGCCAGGGCGCGCTGCGCTGGGGGATCGATCAGGTGGCAATGTACGCCGTGTTCGCCGACATGCAGGACCGGAACCAGGCTCCGGGGCTCGCCTTGCTCGACCAGCGCCACGTTGATTTCGATCAACACGACGACGGCGTGATCTGGATGACGGCCGGCGCGCGAAAATTCCAACACCTGCAGGGGGCTATGCAGCCGGGCACGGTCCCTCCCCCCGAAGCGGCGGAAGCCCGTTATGTCGCGGCTTTCGAAAAACACCGGAAAGCAGCGCAAATCATCGCGGCCGGGATCGGCTGGAAGATTTAGGGTAGAAAATCGAGACCCAGGTCGAGGCTGGGGGCCGAGTGGGTGATCCAGCCAACCGACATGAGATCAACGCCCGACTCCGCGATGGCCGCTGCACTCGTTGTGGTGATCGACCCGGATGCCTCGGTGATAGCGCGCCCCGCTACCCGCGCTACAGCTTCGCGCAGTTGCACGGGATTCATGTTGTCGAGCAGCACCTGGTCGACGCCGACAGCGAGCGCCGCGTCAAGCTGCTCTAGGGTATCGACTTCCACTTCGATCTTGATCCCCGGCGCGGCGGCTTTGGCGGCGAGGATCGCTGCCACCACGCCACCCGCGGCGGCGATGTGGTTGTCCTTGATCAGCACCTGATCGTAGAGCCCCATGCGGTGATTGACCCCGCCACCACAGCGTACGGCGTACTTCTCCAGCACGCGCAGGCCGGGCGTGGTCTTGCGGGTGTCGCAGATCCTGGCCTTGGTATGAGCCACGGCGCCCACGATCTCGGCGGTGGCGGTCGCGATCCCTGAGAGGTGGCCGAGGAAATTGAGCGCCACGCGCTCGGCGGTGAGGATGCCTGCGGCGGGGCCTGCGATCTCCATCACCACGTCGCCCGGCGCGACATGATCGCCATCGGCCTTGCGCGCCTTCACCCGAATCGTTGGGTCGATTGCGGCGAAAACCCGTGCGGCAACGGGAATGCCGGCGATGACGCCGGCCTTACGGGCGGCGATCACCGTGCGCGCCTGGGCCTCACGCGGCACCGTGGCGGTTGTGGTGATGTCGCCATGTGCGCCCAAGTCTTCAGCTAGAGCGCGGCGGACGGCATCCTCAATGATGGAGGAGTCGAGGGTCAGGGTTTCCAGCCGGTCAGCATGCGTTCGACCGAGATGCGGGCCCGCCCCGCAATGGCGGGATCGATATGCACCTCATGGCGCTCTTCCTCCAATGCCGTGAGGATGTTCGAGAGCTCGATCCTCTTCATGAACGGGCAGAGATTGCACGGCCGCACGAAATCGAGCTCGGGGTACTCGGCGGCAACGTTATCGCTCATGGAGCATTCGGTGATGAGGACGACCTTCGCCGGCTTGTGCGTGGCCACATAGTCGCTCATGCCGGCGGTGGAACCGGCGTAGTCGCATTCGGCAATGACCTCGGGCGAGCATTCCGGATGTGCGAGCACGACAACGCCGGGATTTCCGGCGCGAAGGCCGCGGATATCGTCGGGCGTGAACATCTCGTGGACCACGCAGCGGCCCTTCCAGGTGATAATTTCGGTCTTCACCCTCTTAGCGGTATTCAGCGCCAGGTATTCGTCAGGCAGCATGATCACGCGCGGCACGCCCAGGCCTTCGATGATCTCGACGGCATTGCCCGACGTACAGCAGATATCGGCCTCGGCCTTCACTTCGGCCGAAGTATTGACGTAGGTCACGACCGGAACGCCCGGATACTCGGCTTTCAGTTTGCGCACGTCGGCGCCGGTGATGGACTCCGCCAGCGTGCAACCGGCGCCGGTGTTCGGGATCAGCACTTTCTTCGAGGGATTCAGGAGCTTCGCGGTCTCGGCCATGAAATGCACACCGGCCATGACGATGATGTCGGCGGTCGTTTTGGTGGCGGCCCGCGCCAAGGCCAGGGAGTCGCCGGTGATGTCGGAGACGCAATGGAAGATCTCGGGCGTCATGTAATTATGCCCGAGGATGACGGCGTTCTTCTGAACCTTGAGTTTATTGATGCGCGCGATGAGCGGCGCGAACACCGGCCATTCCACCGCCGGGATCACCTTCTTCACCTTTTCATAAAGATGCGAGGTGGCCGCCTCGACTTCCGAAGTGAATCGGAGATCGCGGGTCCGGTCGTTTGTGACCACGTTCATGGCAATAGCCCTCCCTTGCAGCGTCGGTAGCGTCATCTCGCGTGACGGTTTGGCGAGGCCTTATACTTACTTTGAGCATAAATGAGGTATGTAAAAAACACGCCACTCAAGCGTGTTATCCTCAGAGAGAGCCTAAGTGGACCATCTGGCCGAGTCAAGAAAGCTGCCCGAAACTACCTGCAGAGCGTAACGCGATTTTTGAATATTATTGTTATATTTCAATTATTTAAAGGCTAACGCCGCACCTTTACCGGCGCCCTGACCCCCGGCGCGGGACGTTCGTGAACCACCTCCCGCCGGAATCGGAACAGCTCCGCCGGGCGCCCACCGGTGGCGCTGGAGACCTGGCCGGTGGGTTCCACCAGGCCTTCGTGGGCCACCAGGCGGCGGAAATTCTGTTTGTGCAGGCGCCCGCCCGACAAGGCCTCCACCGCGCGCTGTAACTGCAGCAGAGTGAAAGTCGGCGCCATCACTTCGAAGATCACCGGCCGGTATTTGATTTTGGCGCGCAGGCGGCCCATGGCGGTGGCCAGGATGCGACGGTGGTCCTTGATCAGCGCCGCGCCGCTTTTTATCTGGGCATCGGCAGCCTGACTTCGGTCGAAGGCTGCCTCGAACACCAGGCCGGCCTCGTAAAGCAGCTCATAGCGGTCCAGCACGCGCTCATTGTCCCAGGCGCCGGCGCCGAAACCAAACGCAAGATTCACGCGCTCGCGCCGGCGCTGGCGCTCGGCCTTGTCTCCGGCGTCCTGAATCCAGTGGTCCAGACCCGGCGCCATCACGGCGTCGAGCATAGGCGGCGCGCCATCGCGCCAGTCTTCCCACGGGAAATACCGGTACCAGTCCCCCCAGGCGGCCTCGCCGGGATTGCGGCCGGCATTCTTCGCCGCGGTCTGGCGCACCAGGGCGAGATAGCCGACCGAGACCGGACGCGGGCCACCCACCCTCTCCGTCGGGTCCCGGAACCTGTCGCCGAAGGTGTAGAGCTGCTCCACGTAACCAAGGTGCAGGTCGGTCTGCTCGCGCACCCAGGTCCGCAAACCTTCCTCCAGCGTGCGGTGCCCGGCCGGGTCGAACGGTCCACAGGGTAGCCCAAGCCGCAGACCCAGGGGCTGGCCGGCCTCCCCCTTCCCCTCGGCAGGACGCAGCAGAAGGATCTTGGGCGCTTCGTCCGCCAGCCCGACGATGGCGGCCGCCAGCTCGATCACCACGCCGGAGGCTCTGGCGTGGCGCGATGTGTTTGATTCCAAAGCTTTCGGCACGTGTGACCTTGGCGAGAGCGCCGGGCGGGGCGGGAGTGCCTATCATATGCGCAACCCGGCAAAAATTTCCCACTGTTAACCTGTTCTTCAGGGCCGGGCGGCTAGCCTTCCACCCAAGGGGATCAGTGTGCGCGGAGCGGGGCTCCACGCGCCGAAAAAGCGCAAAAAAGCCAGTCCCTTCACATGAAGCACGCCCGCCACGGGGAAAATCCCTGGCAAGCGTGAGGCCGAGAGGAACGTACCTTGAACCCATTCGTCCAGCAGATCCGCAATCTGGGCCCCGCCCGCCTTGCCGCCATGGGCGGCGTGGCGGTGGGTCTGATCGCCTTCATCATCTTCTTCGCCACGCGCTTCTCCGCCGCCCCCATGGAAACGCTCTACGGCAACCTGTCGGCCACGGACTCGCGCGAAGTGATCAAGCAGCTGGAGCTCTCCGGCATCCCCTTCGTCATGAGCAACAACAATACCGAGATCCAGGTGCCGTCTGAGAAGGTCACCTCCACGCGCATGCAGATGGCCGAACTCGGCCTGCCCTCCGGCGCCTCGGTCGGTTACGAGATTTTCGACAATATGGATGCGCTCGGCGCCACCAACTTCATGCAAAACGTGAACCTGGTGCGTGCGCTCGAAGGCGAATTGGGCCGCACCATCAAGTCCATCGAAGGCATCCAGAACGCCCGCGTCCACCTCGTCATGTCGCAGCGGGAGATGTTCACCCGCGAGATGCAGGAGCCGACCGCCTCGGTCTATATCAAGATGAAGTCCGGCCGCCTGGCCGAAAACCAGGTCAAGGCGATCCAGCACCTGATCGCGTCTTCAGTGCCGAAGCTCAAGCCCAGCAGCATCTCCATCGTCGATGAGCGCGGAACGCTGCTGTCGCGGTCGTTCGAGAACGACCAGCAGCAGGTCCAGGCCCAGCAGGAAGAAGCCCGCAACAACCTCGAACGCCGCCTCTCCCAATCGATCACCACCCTGGTGGAAAGCACGCTGGGGCCGGGCAAGGTGCGCGCGGAAGTGCACGCCGACATGGAATTCGATAAGGTCGTGACCGCGTCGGAATCCTACAACCCCGACCAGTCGGTGCCGCGGTCGTCGGTGACCGTCAACGACACCTCGTCCAGCTCGGAAAACCAGCCCAAGGACGTCACGGTTGCCCAAAACCTGCCGGACGCCGCCGCCAACTCCGGCGCCGGCCAGGCGCGCACGCAGGAAAACCGCACCGAGGAAACCGTCAATTACGAGATTTCCAAGACCACCGAAAACCGCGTGCGTGAATCCGGCAACGTCAAACGCCTCTCGGTCGCGGTGCTGATCGACGGCACCTACGCCACACCCGACGCCGAAGGGAAGCGCGCCTATCAGGCGCTGCCCGACGAGACCATGACCAAGATCGATGCCCTGGTGAAGACCGCTATCGGCTACGACCAGAGCCGCGGCGACCAGGTTCAGGTCACCAACATGCAGTTCACCGGCATCGACGATATGCTCGGCGACCAGAACGAGTTCAATATCCTTGGCTTCAACAAGGAAGAGATCATGCGCATGGCCGAGGGCCTCGGCGTCGCCATCGTGGCGGTGCTCGTGATCCTCCTGGTGGTGCGCCCGCTGGTCACCCGCGCCTTCGAAGCCATGCCCACGGGCGAGGACGCCCTGCTTTCAAGCGAAGGCGGCGTCGCCCAACTGACCGGCCCCGGCGGCGTGCCGATGCCCATGGGCAGCCAGGAAGACGACGAAGACCTCGACGAGCTTATCGACATCGACAAGGTGGAAGGCCGCGTGAAGGCCTCGTCCTTGCGCAAGATCAGCGACATCGTGGACAAGCATCCGGAAGAAGCTCTGTCGATCATCCGCACCTGGCTCTACCAAGAGGCCTGATGCGCAGCGTAATGCGGAAGGCGTATAGTCTTCTCGGAACGACGCCCTGGTGGAATGAATAATGGCCACACGTAACGGCCCCGTCCGTAAGTTCGCCTTCGAAAGGTCGTTCGACGACCCGTCGCGGCTCTATCTGCCCAATGAACGGCGCAAGTCGGAGATTGCGGCCGAGGAAGCCGCGCTGGCCGCCGCCGAAGCCGCCCGCGCCGCCACCCGCAAGGACGAACCGCCGCCCCCGCCCAAGATCAAGTTGGAGTTCACCAAGGCACAACTCGAAGCCGCCCGCGAGGAAGGCTATATCGCCGGCTACGGCGCGGCGCTGGAAGAAGCCGGCACCTCGCGCGAGCATTACGTCGCCGACGCCGTCAATCTTATCGCGCAAGGCTTGGCCAATCTCGACGAACAGCAGCAGGCCGCCAATCGTGAACTCGAGAAAACCGCCATGCGCATGGTCTACGGCATTGTCCGGCGCCTGCTGCCGGGCTTCGCAGAACAGCATGCCGTCGACAACATCGAGAATTTCGTCCGCACCGTGCTGCCGGTGGCCGTGGGCGAGCCCAAAATTCTGGTGCGCGCCCATGTGCTGATCGCCGAGGACCTCGAAGCGCGGCTCAAGGACGTGTTCGAACGCGCCAGCTTCCAGGGCAGCTATACCGTCATCACCGACTACGAACTCCAGCCCGGCGGCTGCCGCCTGGAATGGGCCGGCGGCGGCGCCGACCGCGACGAAGCGCGCATCTGGCGCTCGGTGCGCGAAGCCGTGGCCGCCTCTTACGGCGATGTCGACCTGGACGCGCTTGATACCACCGTCGATGCCCAGATCGCGCAAGAGACCGCCGCGCAGAACCTTGCGGAAACGCCTGAAACTGAAGCTGAACCGAATCATGAGGACGGCGTTTAGCGCCGGCGGAGTGGGAAATGGCAGAAGACAAAGAAGATAAGCCCAAGAAGAAGTCCGTCAGCGACCTTGAGCTGGATGAAATCGAGGGGCAAGCCAAGGCGTCCGACGATGAGGATGACTCGTGGGGTGACGCGGCGGACATCCCCGACAAACCGCGGTCGGCCCAGGATCTGGAAGCCGTCTATGACATTCCCGTGCGCGTGTCGGCGGTGCTCGGCAAATCGTCGATGCAGGTGAACGAGCTCTTGAAGCTCGGGCGCGGCGCGGTGGTGGAACTCGACCGGAAAGTGGGCGAGGCCATCGACATCTACGTCAACGACCGCCTGGTCGCACGCGGCGAAGTGGTCGTGGTGGACGACCGCCTCGGCATCACCATGACCGAAATCATCAAGAACCAAAAAGCCTGAGGCTTTCTGATTCATCGGGCTTTCTGATTTTTACGGAGCAACATGGTCTATGGCCGAGCCGGCTGAACTCACCGCCACCCCGCGCCGCACGTTGTTCGACGGAGCGACCGTGTTCGGGCTCCTGGGCGGGCTGGTCCTGGTCGTCGCCGCGATCATTCTCGGTGGTTCCGCGGGCGCGTTTCTCAATGGCCCGGGCCTGCTGATCGTGTTCGGCGGCACCATCGCCGTCACCTGCATGTCCTTCACCCTGTCCGACGTCCTGCATACGTTCGGCGGGCTGAGTTCGACCGTCCTCTACCGTGAGCGGGACCCCCAGGATGTGGCCTACACCATGCTGGAGCTGGCCGATTTCTGCCGCCGCCAGGGCGTGCTCAAGCTGCAAGGTGAACCCCTGCAGAAATTCGTGCGCGAGCCGTTCCTCTACAAGGCCCTGTCCATGCTGGTCGAAAGCCTGCCGGAAAAGGATATCACCGATATCCTGGCCGAGGACCTGAACGCGGGGGCTGCCCGGATCCAGCGGTCCGCCAACGTCTTGCGCAAGGCGGCTGAAATTGCCCCCGCCATAGGGCTGATCGGCACGCTCATCGGCCTGGTCCAGATGCTGGGTAAGCTCGACAACCCCAATGTTATCGGTCCGGCCATGGCGGTCGCCCTGCTGGCGACGTTCTACGGCGTGCTGTCGGCCAATATGATCTTTAATCCCCTGGCCTCGAAGCTCGAACGCAACGCCACCGAGGAACATCTGATCAATTACCTCTATACCCTGGGGACATTGGCCATTGCCCGTAAGGACAACCCGCGGCGGCTGGAAATGCTGCTCAACAGCGCGCTGCCGCCGGAACGTAAAGTCCGCTTTTTTGAATGATGCATTTTTGAGAGATTGCGGCCGGTTGACGCGGGTTCGCTCCCGGCGGATAACTTTGCCATGACCCGGTTCGCCTTCCCCTTCCAGAGTTCGCCCCCGAGCGCGTCATGCGCCTTCTGATCATCGGATCGCTCTCCGGCCAGTTCGGCGCGGCCAGCCGCATCGCCGTCCAGCGTGGCGCCAAAGTCACGCAGGCCGACGGCATCACCCAGGGCATGGACGTCCTGCGCTCCGGCCAGGGCGCCGATCTGGTCATGTGCGATGTCGCCTTCGATATCGAGCGACTGATCTCCGACATGAAGGCCGAGCGCATCCACACGCCGGTGGTGGCCTGCGGCATAGAAACCGATTCGCGCGCCGCCGTGGCCGCCATCAAGGCCGGCGCCAAGGAATACATTCCCCTGCCCCCGGACGCGGAACTGATCGCCGCGGTGCTGGAAGCGATTGCCGCGGAACAGGACACGCTGATCTATCAGGATCCCGCCACCGAGCGGGTCCTGCAGATGGCCAAGAAAGTCGCGGCGAGCCAAGCCGGCGTTCTGATCACTGGCGAATCCGGCACGGGCAAGGAACTTGTGGCCCGCTACCTGCACCGCAATTCCTTACGCAAGGACAAGCCTTTCGTGGCGGTCAATTGCGCCGCCATCCCGGGCGAACTGCTGGAATCCGAATTGTTCGGCCACGAGAAGGGCGCCTTCACCGGCGCCGTCGCCCGCCGTATCGGCAAATTCGAGGAAGCCACGGCCGGCACCTTGCTGCTCGACGAAATCAGCGAGATGGACATCCGGCTCCAGGCGAAGCTGCTGCGCGCCATCCAGGAGCGCGAGATCGTCCGCATCGGCTCCAACGCGCCGGTCAAAGTGGACACCCGCATCCTCGCCACCTCCAACCGCAACATGGAGGAGACGGTCAAGAGCGGCAAATTCCGCGAGGATTTGTATTTCCGCCTCAACGTCGTGAAGCTGGTGATGCCGCCCTTGCGCGACCGGCCCAAGGACGTCGAGGTCCTGGCCGATCATTTCGCCAAGACCTGCGCCGATGACAACGGCGTGCCGGTGCGGCGCATAACTCCGAAAGCGATGGCAGCGCTCAAGGCCTACAAGTGGCCGGGCAACGTGCGCGAGCTGGAAAACTGCATCCACCGCGCCGTGCTGCTGGCCAGCGGCGACGAGATCGACACCGACGCCATCATGCTGACCGACGAGATGGGCGGCGCCCCGGCGTCGTCGGCCAATCTGGTGGGCCGCACCGTGGCCGACGTGGAGCGCGACCTGATCATCGACACCCTCAGGCACACCCTGGGCAACCGCACCCATGCCGCCAAGATCCTCGGCATCTCGATCCGAACCTTGCGCAATAAACTGAACGCCTATGTTCAGGACGGCCTGGCCGTACCACCCCCCGGCGTAGGTGAGCCTGCCTAATCCGCAGGCACTGAACGCCCCCGCCCTCACCTATCCTATTGTAGTTATTATATTTTAGACCGGGTGCCGGCTGCCAATGGGCCTCGGCAAAAATTGCCGGTCTAAACCCCTTATTAACCCGGAAAAGCGACCTTCAGGTCCTCGGGGTTAGGGGCAAAAAAACCGTGTCTGAACAAGCGGCTGAATCTACCGGCACTGCGGTCGCATCGTCGGCCAACCGCGGCGTTGCGCCGGCCGGTATGGACTTCGGCGGCTTCGGCGGCCGCGTCGTGGACTCGCTGAAGCGCGGCGACCTCGGCTTCGCCCTAGGCCTCGTCATGATCATGGTCGTCCTGATCATGCCGCTGCCGCCCTGGCTGCTGGATATTTCGCTCGCCCTCTCGATCACCCTCGCCGTCCTCATCCTCATGACGGTGGTGTTCATCCGCAAAGCCATGGAGTTCAACTCCTTCCCCGTGGTGCTGCTGATCGCCACCCTGCTGCGCCTCGCCCTCAACCTCGCCTCGACCCGCCTGATCCTGGCCCACGGTCACGAAGGCACCGCCGCCGCCGGCCACGTCATTCAGGCGTTCGGCGGCTTTATCATGGGCGACAGCTTCGTTATCGGCGTCATCGTGTTCGCGATCCTGACCTTGGTGAACTTCATGGTCATCACCAAGGGTTCGTCGCGCATCGCCGAAGTGACCGCGCGCTTCACCCTGGACGCCATGCCCGGCAAGCAGATGGCCATCGACGCCGACCTGTCCGCAGGCCTGATCGACGAACAGGAAGCCAAGATCCGGCGCGAAGAGCTGCAAAAGGAAAGCGACTTCTTCGGCGCCATGGACGGCGCCTCCAAGTTTGTGCGCGGCGACGCGGTCGCCGGCCTGATCATCACCGCCATCAACGTCATCGGCGGCATGATCATCGGTATGGCGCAGAAGGGCATGACCTTCTCCCACGCCGCCGACATCTACACCCGCCTCACGATCGGTGACGGCCTGGTCACCCAGATCCCCGCGCTCGTGGTCTCCACCGCCGCCGGTCTTATGGTCTCGAAGGGCGGCCTTAAAGACACCATGGACGTGGCGCTTACCGCCCAGTTCACGCGCTACCCCAAGGCGCTGGGGATGAGTTCGTTGCTGGCCGTGGCGCTGGCGCTGCTGCCCGGCACGCCGGCCATGCCGTTCCTGCTGCTCGCCTTCGTCACCGGCGGCGGCGCCGCTTACGTGTCCTGGCAGAGCGCCGACGCCGCTTCCAAGGTCAAGCAGGCCGAGCAGGTCAAAGCCAAGACCGACGTCCCGGTCCAGCAAGAGCCGCTGTCCCAAGCCATGAAGATCGACATGGTCCGCCTGGAGCTCGGTTACGGCCTGCTCTCGCTCATCAACAACGACAACAAGCGTCTCACCGATCAGATCAAGTCGCTGCGCCGCGCACTCGCCACCGACATGGGCTTTGTCATGCCGGCGGTGCGCATCCAGGACAACATGCAGCTCCCGGCCAATTCCTATGCCGTCTACATCAAGGAAGTGGAAGCCGGCAAAGGCGACCTGCGCCCCAACATGCTGCTGGTCATGGATCCCCGCGGCGAGGACATCTCGCTGCCCGGCGAACGCACCAAGGAGCCGACCTTTGGTCTTCCGGCGCTGTGGATCGATCCGGCCAACCGCGAAGAAGCGCTGTTCCGCGGCTACACCGTGGTCGACCCGCCCACCGTCATCACTACGCACCTCACCGAGGTCGTGCGCGACAACATGTCCGAGCTTCTGTCCTATACGGAGACCCAAAAGCTGCTCAACGAACTGGACAAGGAGCAGCAGAAGCTCATTACCGAGGTCGTGCCCAGCCAGATCAGCGTCGCCGGCATCCAAAGGGTCCTTCAGAACCTGCTCAACGAGCGAGTCTCTATCCGCGACCTGCCCACAATTCTGGAGGGCATTTCGGAAGCCTGCGCCATCACCCGCAACGTGCTGATGATTTCCGAGCATGTCCGTGCTCGCCTTTCGCGCCAATTGTCCGACGGCGCAGTGGACGACAACGGGATTATCCCCATCGTGGCGCTATCGCCGGAATGGGAGCAGGCGTTCGGCGATTCACTCGTCGGCCAGGGCGACGACCGCCAGCTTTCCATGGCGCCGTCCAAGCTGCAGGAATTCATTTCGGCGGTGCGTCAGAACTTCGAACGCTTTGCGATGCAAGGCGAAACACCGGTCCTGCTGACCTCGCCGTCCGTCCGGCCCTATGTGCGGTCGATTATCGACCGCTTCCGGCCGATGACGGTGGTATTGTCGCAGAACGAGATACACCCGAAGGCCAAGATCCGGACCGTAGGTCAGATCTAGCCTTTTGGTCATGAGGGGATAAGCGGAGCCAGCCGCAATCACACGGTTGGCCTCCGATTGGGGTCGAGGGATGCGCCTAAAGTCCTACAACGCGGCCACCATGGCGGAAGCCATGCGCATGGTCCGTGAGGAGCTGGGGGACGATGCCATCATCGTCTCGACCCAGCGTGCGTCCGATGGTCAGGGTGTGCGCATAACTGCCGCCCTCGAGGACCCTTCCGACGACGACGATATCGACCGCGCCCTGACGGGCCGCAACACGACCCCTTTTGGCGAGAAAGTGCGCGAGGCGCTGGCCTACCACGGCACGCCGCCGCGCCTGATTGAAAAGATGGTCCAGGCTGCCATGGCCGTGGAAGTGGGCTCGCCGACCATGGCCTGCGCCACCGCCCTTGAAGACCACTTCGATTTCGCCCCGCTGCCCGAACGCAAAGCGCCGCGGCCCTTCATGCTGGTGGGACCGCCCGGCACCGGCAAGACCATCACCACCGCCAAGCTCGCGGCGCGCGCGCGCCTCGCTGGACGCCCGGTAGGTGTGATCACCGCCGACACCATCCGCGCCGGCGCGGTCGAGCAGCTCGCCGCTTTCACCGGCATCCTTGAGATCGAACTCAAACAGGTGCGCGGAGCCGACGGGTTGGGCAACGCCGTCGCCGAGATGATGGCCAAGTACGACCTGGTGTTCATCGATAGCCCGGGCCTCAATCCCTTCAGCCAGCACGACATGGATTTCCTGAAGACCCTGGTCAACTCTGCCGATGTGGAGCCGATCCTGGTGCTGGCCGCCGGCGGCGACGCCGCTGAAGCCGCCGACATCGGTGAAGCGTTCGGCACTTCTGGCGCCACGCGCCTGCTCGCCACCCGCCTCGACATGACCCGGCGCCTGGGTGCGATCCTGTCCGCCGCCGACGCCGGCCAGTTGATGTTCAGCGAAGTCAGCTTGAACCCGCATGTGGCCACCGGCCTGTGCGCGGTAAATCCCGTCTCGATGGCGCGCCTGATCCTGCCGCCCGAAGAAGAACTCCAGCCGCGGGTCGAAGAACCCCCGGCGCAAATCCTGCGACCAACCGGCATTCGATCTGAGGTTAAACGATGAGCAATACGACGTCCCCGCCACGCGCGGTTCCCGCAGCCGCCGCGAGTCCCAGACTCGCGGGTAGGCCGGCGGTCAGCGCCAAGCGCGGGCGACTCATTGCCGTGGCTTCAGGCAAAGGCGGTGTCGGCAAGACCTTCTTCTCCATTACCCTGTCCCACGCCTTGGCGCGCCGCGGCCAGCGCACGCTGCTGTTCGATGGTGATTTGGGCCTGGCCAATATCGACATCCAACTGGGCCTCATGCCGCAGTACGACCTGGGCAGCGTTATCGCCGGCAAGCTGTCGTTGAACCAGGCCGCCATGCAGTACGAACCGGGCGGTTTCGACGTGATCGCCGGCCGGTCGGGCTCGGGCAGCCTTGCCAATATTCCCCTCTCGCGCCTGCAGATCATGGGCGAAGACCTGGCCTTGATGGCCGGGCGCTATGACCGCGTGGTGCTCGACCTCGGCGCCGGCGTCGAAAAATCCGTCCGCCAGTTGGCGAAAGCCGCCGACACGATCTTGGTGGTCACGTCCGACGAGCCGACCTCACTCACCGATGCCTACGCCTTCATCAAGATCACGGCGATGGAGCGGCCCAATACCGACATCCGCATTGTCGTGAACGCCTCCAACTCTACGCGCGAGGGGGAACGCACTTACCAGACCCTGTTCAAAGCCTGTCAGGGATTCCTCAAAATCTCGCCGCCGCTGGCCGGCATCATCCGCCGCGATGCCCGGGTCCGTGAATGCATCCGCAACCAGACGCCGATCCTGATCCGCTCGCCGTCTTCGGAAGCCGCCATGGACGTGGAAGCCATCGCCGAGCGGCTGCTGCTCCCGTAAATATAATCCGCGGGCTATGACAACCGTCCCGCCTCCGACTACGCCACCACTGCCGCCTGCGGCCGCTGCGCCGCAAGCGCCCGTCGTGCTGATTCTGGCGCCACCGCCGGCGGTGGCCGCGCTGCCCGCCGGCGCAGCACTAGAGGGCGTCGTAATTCCCCCACCACCTCCGGCCACACCCGAGGCCGCAGCCGAAGCCCGCAACACTGTTACCATCCGCACGCCGCAAGGTGATGTGACGATACGCCTGCCTGCGCCGTTGCCGCCCGCGAGCACTGTCGAACTGCAAGTGGTGCGCGCCGCCGCCGAGCAAGTGACGGTGCGATTGGTGGCGGTGGACAACCAGCCTGCTGCGCAAGTGATGGCGCAACTACGTCAGGCTGCCGCAGCAGCCACGCCACCGGCGCAGCAACAGCTCCCGCCGCAAGCCGCGCCGCCACCCGTGGCCACGTTGCCACCCGCCAATGCCTGGACACCGCAAGGTCCCGTGGCGCTGCCCGCGCTCGGAACCATCTCGGCCTATGTCGTCCAGGGCACCCCGGCGCCAGCACCGGCGGCGCCGCCACTCGCTACGCCCGCCGCTGCACCGCCGTTTACCTTGGCCACGGGCGCGGAACTGGCTGTCCGCGTCACCGCTGTGCAACTTCCGTCCGCGGCCCAAGCTTCAGCCCCCGTAGCGATGGCGCCGGCCTCGGCCCCGACCCTGCAACCTATTCCAGCCACGCCGGCGCTCCCGGCAGCGCCGCAGCCGCCGGTACAAGTTGTGCCGTCGGCCACACCGCCGCAAACGGCGGCAGCGCCTATCGTCACGCCGCCTTCTGCGCCGATGCCGGCACCGAGCGTCACCGTCCCACCCGTCGTCGCCCCCACGTCACAGCCGGCCCTGGTGGTCGCGGGACCCCAAGGGTTGCCGCCCGCCGTGCCGTCGCCGCCGCCGGTGCAACTTCAGGAACCACCGCAAGCCGTGATCACCGGCACGGTGACGCGCCTCACGCCCACCAGTCCACCGGTGATCGTCAGCGATCTCGGCGAGATTCAGCTCAACCTGCGCGCCAACCTGCCGGTGGGTACCCGCATCACACTCGAAGTCATGACTCAGGCGCCGCCGCAGCCTGGCGCATATCCGCCGCCGCTGCCGCTGGCCGCCTTGCCGTTGAGCGGCCCTCCTGTTGGCGGCACGACTGTCGGCTGGCCGAACCTCAGCGAAGCCCTGGTCACCCTGCAGCGCGGCGATCCCGCCGCCGCGTCGCAATTCGCCCAAGCGATCCCCGACGGGGGACCGCGCACCACCGTCGCCCTGATCGCATTCGCCCAGGCCATGCGTTCCGGCGACGGCCGCGCCTGGCCCGGGGACGTCAATTTGCGCGCCCTCGAACGGATCGGCCCGCGCGGCGCGCACCTCGCCGCGCAGATCGGCGAAGAAGTCTCTGCCCTTTCAACACGCGCCACCGAAAGCAGCGGCACAGAGTGGCGCGCCCTGCCGGTGCCGTGGAGCGCCGAGGGCCGTATCGACCGCATCACCCTCATCACCCGGCGCGAAGGCGAAGCCGAAGACGCGGCCGGCGGCAAGAAAGGCCGCGGCGGCGGCACCCGCTTTCTCATCAATCTCGAGCTTTCGCGCCTGGGGCCACTGCAGCTTGACGGCATGTTCCGCAAAGAGAGCCGGGGCTTCGACCTGATGATCCGGACCAAGCAGCCTTTGCCCGAGGTCCTGCGGCTGGAACTGACCGGGGTGTTCGGGACTTCCACCGAGGCCATGGGCCTCAAAGGGGGGTTAAGCTTTCAGGTCGTGAAGAAGTTCGCCGATCCCTTGGGCGATACCGGCCACAGATCCGGCCTTTGGGCCTAATTCGGGTCAATCGTTAACCAAAACTTTCCAACCTCCAGGCAGGTTGGTCGAATGACCGATTCTCACCCTGAGGATGCGAGCGGCGAAGGCGTCCACGCCTGCCGCCAGTTGCTGGCCGTATTGTCCGTGGCGCCGACGGCGCTTACGTCGGTAAGCACCTTGTCCCTGGCCCTCGACAACACACTGTCTTTGACCGTGAACTATGTGGCCGACCGCTTCGTGCTGACCCGCGATGGATTCGCCGCCTACGCCAAGGCGCGCACCGCCGCCATGCCGTGGGATACGGCGCTCGAGACGCTGGCCGCCCTGGTGGCCGACGACCTCGCCAACGAACTCGTCCCGAAGTGGCTGCGTGTCACCTTTACCCAGGATACCCACGGCGCGCCGCGGCATAGCGTCGTGGTCGAAGACCGCCAGCCCGGATGGGACCATCCGACCTTGCTCAGATCCTTCGAGAGCGGGCGATGAACGTCGCCCGCGACCCCAAAGGCTATTACATCGCCCTCGGCGTGCCCGAGGACTGCGACGCCGAAGCCGTCAAAGCCGCCTATCGCAGCAAGGCCAAGCGCCTGCACCCGGACTTCAATCCGTCGCCGGTGGCGGCCAAGCAGTTCCATCGCCTGCATGAGGCCTACACGACTCTCAGCGACGCCGCCAAGCGCGCGGCTTACGACAAGCCTTGGAAGACCGACGCCAAGACGTGGTCCAAGCCCAAGG
>CANISR010000019.1 GCA_947470105.1 Fidelibacterota bacterium
AGCGGCGTGAAGGCGGTGATGCCGGGAACGACGCTGACCTTCTCGAGGCCCGCGATCAGCAGCATCGGCCAGAGCAAATCGAGAAACGTCGCCGCGGCGACCAACGTACCGAGCGATACGCGCGGCGCGATCTTCTTGGCGCCGAGCGCCACGGCGTAGTGCCCGATGAACATTGGTATCCCCCACGGCGAAGGCGGCACCATATACCCGCATCGCCACACCGCAGCGGGTTAACTTGAGGCTGGCCCCGTCCTCTCCCGCAGGCAACATCTTGTGTCCTGTCGCAAGCCTTGCGACACACTCATGCACCGGTCCAACGCCCTTGGAGAAGCCGAGTCTAAGGTCCGGCGTCCAACTTGAGCGCGCTTTTCACCGCGCGCCAGTCCACGAGCTTGAAGTTCTGGCGGCCGCGGGTGGTGGATAGCACCTCGCCTTCCGTATCCACGTCGTCCTGCATCACCACCAGGCCTTCGGGAAACGCTCTCACCGCGCCGCCTTGGGCGGTGACGCCATCGGTGCCGGTGACGCCGTCAACGCCATTGGCCGCCATGGCCGAGAAACGCCCGGCGTAGACCGGCGTTTCACCGTCCACGCGCCACACCGGAAATGTGCTGTCGCCCTGACTGGAGGCGATGAGCCAGGTCTTGTCGCCATCACGTAAGAGCGCGAGGCCTTCCACATCGGGGGTGATCATGGCCGACGGAGCGCTCGCGATCTGGGTGCGGGCGTCGCCGGCGGCGGGATCGAGGCTGTAGCGCCAGATCGCGTGATCTTCCTCGCCGATGTAGAGGACGCCCTTTGCGTCGTCGACGACGCAGCCCTCGGTCTGGCTGCCGACGGCGTAGCGCTTCTCCTCGGTGCTGACGATGGCGCCGTCGGCGCCGGCCTTGATGCTCATCTGGCGCACCTGGCCGTCGGTGCCGTTGACGATGACGATGAAATCGTCGCCGCGCTTGCCCATGCACAGGCCATATGGCTCCGCGAGGTCGAGTTTGGCCACGCCCCACGGTGTCGTCTGCAGTGTGGCGGGATCGAGCAGATAGAGGGCGGCGCCCATGCGGCCTCGGTCGCTCGCTGCCACCAGCACCTTCTCGCCCGAAGGCGTCGGGAATCCGTCGCGCAGGTCGACGTTGTTGAGCCTGCCGTCCGGAATGAACTGGGTGACCTTGCCGGCCAAGTCATAGCTGTAGAGGCCCGCCTGCTTGTCGGTTCCGAAGATCACCACGCGGCTTGTATCCTTCGCGTCCACCCAGATGGCGGGATCGTCGGCGGCGTCGGCGGCTTGCGTGGCCACGGCCTGGGTTTCGCCCGCCACCGGAACAGGCGTGCCCACGCCCTTTTCAATCTTCGCGGAATCGGAAACCGCTTCCTTGTCGCTTTTGCCGCAAGCGGCGAGCAGACCCAGGGCAACGAGGGTAGCGAGGCAGCTTCGCAGGGCGATCATAGGGAATTCTCCGGCGGAAAGTGATGCAGCGATAACACACGTCCACCCATTCGCACGCCGGAAAGGAAAGAGAAAGCGTTGTCACCGAACGGCAATCTAACTGCAAGAAAACTTGCTCCACCCCTTTCATATAACTCGCGCCTCAATTGTTAGGGGGTTTCAAATGCTCAAGTTTAAATCCGTCCTGCTCGGCGCCGTGTCGGTCGCGAGCCTGTCACATGCCGTTTATGCCCAAAGCGCCGAAACCGCAGCAGCCGGGCAAACCGCGGCCGTGCAAGGCGAGGTCGAGGAGATCGTCGTCACCGGCAAGCCCCTGGCGGACAGCATCGCCGCCGCGCTTCAGGTGCAAAGGGCCTCGGATTCTCTGGTCAGCGTGCTGTCGGCAGACGCGGTCGGCAACCTGCCCGACCAGAACATCGCCTTCGCCGTGGGCCGCCTGCCCGGCGTCGCCGTCGAGCGCGACCAGGGCCAGGCCCGCTACGTCAACCTGCGCGGCGCGCCGGTGTATTGGACCACGCTGTCGTTTGACGGCCTGTCGGTCGTCAGCCCGCAAGGACGCGAATCGCGCTTCGACAACATCCCCTCGGCCATCGCCAGCCAGATCACCGTGCAGAAGGCCATCGTGCCGTCGATGGCCGGCGCCTCGGTCGCAGGCAACGTTGACATCCGCACCCGCCGCGCCTTCGACTATGATGGGCGGACCGTCAGCGGCAAGGCGGCGCTGGGCTACGTCAAGCTCGGCGGCGGCAAAGAAGTCGATACGTCGCTGGTCTATTCGGACATCTTCGCCGACGGCAAGCTCGGCTGGGTGGCCCAGGGCTCCTATTACAGCCGCGAAATGGCCACCGACAACTGGGAGACCGATCCCTATCTCGGCAACACCATCGATCCGGCCAAGCATTTCGCCCGCGAACACGAGAACAAGCATTACCGCCTGACCCGCTACAACATCTCGGGCTCGACCCGCCTGGATTACCGCTGGGACGACAACAGCCTGTTCGCCAGCACCATCTATACGCTCTATCACGACGACGAATTGCGCGACAATTTCATCTTCCGTCTCGACCAGGGCACCGACGCCGCCGGCTACGCATACTCCAGCGCCGCCTACATCAACGCCAACAACCCCAAGCAGGGCACGGTCTACGGCGCCCGCATCAACACCCGCATCGACTACCGCGACAGCAAGGAGAAGATGTCTACCAGCACGCTCGGCGGCGAACATGCCATCGGTGACTGGAACCTGAACTGGCGCGCCAATTACACCTTCACCCAGGATGGTCGCGACACTCCTTTGACGGCGGCGTTCCAGAGCCCGGCCGCCTTCAACCAGCGCCCGACCGTTGCCTATGATTTTCGCGACACCGCCCTCAACACCGTGAAGCTCTACTCCACCGGCGGCCTGACCAACGCCCGTGTCCAGGGTGGCCAGATCTCCGTCATCGAGGTCTTCCCGTTCCCGGCGACAACCATCGGCAATCTGTACGGCGGCGACATCACCCAGGCGAGCACCCTGAAAGCCGACCTCGACCACACCATCGACACCGGTTCGCTATCCACCAAGCTGCAGTTCGGCGGCCTCTACACCGACCGCAAAAAAAGTCGCGCGAAGTCGCCTACAGCCGCGCCTACACCACGGGCACGATCCCGACTTACGGCACTTTCGCCTCCACCACCATCGGCTACCTCGGCAGTCAGAACCTGAATTACGACTTCCGCTACACCAACAAGGACTTCACCACCAACTTCGTCAACGACCTGGTCAAAAACGGCCAAGCGACGCGCCAAGACACCAGCGCCAACTGGTGGGTGGTGACCGAGGAGTTGATGGCGTTATACGGCATGGCCACCACCGAATTCGACTGGGGCAACATCGTCTACGGCGCGCGGGTCGAAAAAGTGAAGAACACGGGCGAGGCCTATGTGGCTTTCCCCGCGGTCGGCACTACGCCCGCGCAGACCCGCCTGGTGAAAACCTCCAGTTCCGACACGCTGTTCTACCCGAGCGCCAACGTGAACTGGAACATCACCCCGGAAGTGAAGGGCCGCCTCGGCGTCAGCACCTCCACCTCGCGCCCGGACTTCGATGACTTGCGGCCGAACTTCACGGTCAGCGACGCTAACCAGACCGTCTCCGGCGGCAATCCCGATGCCAAGCCCGAGAAGCAGATCGGTATCGACGCCTATGTGGAATGGTACATGAACCCCACCGGCTACATTTCCGGCGGCATATTCTACAAGGATATCTCCCGCGTGCTGGTGCAGACCTCGCGCGTGTTCAACTCCGACGCCCTGGACGTTCCCGGCCTCGACCGCTCCAACTACGGCTATACCTCGGTCGGCAACGGCGGCAGCGGCCATCTCAAGGGCCTCGAAATTGCCTATTCCGACACGCTGGAGACTTTTGCGCAAAGTGCCCACATGCCGGCGTTTATGGAAGGCTTCGGCGTCAACGCATCGGCCACCTTCACCTCGTCCGAGGTTTCGCTGCCCGCGGTTGGCACCGCGCCCGCGCGCAAGATTCCGGTGCTCGGCACCTCGGACGCGGTCTACAACATCCAGCTCACTTACGAAAAATACGGCCTCTCCGTGCGCCTGGCTTATCAGTACCGCACGCCTTGGGGCCAGTCGGTGGGCGCTTACCGCATGATCAACGGCGTCGCCTACCCTGTGGACAACGGCGACATCTACTGGGACTCGGACGAAGAAGTGGACCTCTCGGTGCGCTACCAAATCACCAAGGGCATCGAGGCCTATTTCGACGGCGTCAACCTCGCCAACCAGGGCGCCCGCCGTTACGGCGACAGCGCCCAGTATCCGATCGAGTACGAGAAGTTCGGCCCCCGCTTCATCGGCGGCGTGCGCTTCCACTTCTAGGCAACGCGGAGAACTAAAGGGGAGAGCAGCAATGCTCCCCCCTTTTCATGTCTAGCCGGGTTCCCGCGCCGAGGCGGCTTGGCGTTCCTGCCACGACGCCCGCATCCGCGCGTCGATGACTTCCAGATACTCCACCGCTACGTGCCGCAGACGGCGCATGGGCCGCACGCTGCTGTTTTCGGAGAGCTGCCGGTCGATATAGGCCAGAAGCGCCTGTGTGCGCCCGACGCCCAGGGGGCCGTTGCCGGCGTACCGCTCCAAACTCCGCCAGGCGGTGTCCGCTTTTACGGTCTCGCCCGGTCCTACGTTCTGCCGCACCCAGCGGCGTGCTTTGGTCATGCTCGCCTCCATCAAGATGTGAGTTCTGATGATAAAGGAGCAAAAAGAACAAAACAAGAACATTTCTCTAGATGCCCAATGCCGCCGCCGCGCCGGAGGCGGCCGTTGAAGCGCGGCCCACCCACAGCCACACTGCGGCAGGCCGATAGACGCCCGCGTCCCGCTCTAAGGCCGCTTTGGTTTGGTTCCGAACCCGACCCGCGCCGCCGTCGCCCAATCGGTATGGCCGCGCACGTACTGCCACCACCCCTGAATGCGCCAGAGGGTGTTGAGCTGACGGTAGCCGAAATTCTCCAGGATGGCGGCGAGCATCAAAACCAGCAGGTAGGAGGGCTTCGGATAGCGCCGCATCTCGATCTCCTCCAGCGCCAGGGACCCCACGCTGATACCGACCCCGAACACAAACGTCAGGGCGAGATAGGCCATGAAGAAATCGAGATTCAGGATTCCCACCACATAGAGCAGCGGCATGAAGATATAGCCCAGCGCTTCCAGCGGCGGTCCGATCACGTCGGTGATGAGCACATGGATATAGCCGACGGTGCCAGGCAATCCATATTCGCCGCGACCCATGATGGCGCGGTGGCGGAAAAAGGTTTCGAGCGAGCCCCGCTGCCAGCGGCGGCGCTGGCCGGCCAGCCCCTTCAGCGTGCGGGGGGCCTCGGTCCAGCACACCGGCTCCGGTACGAAACGCATCTCGCCGTGGCGCCCGGTCTCCGCCAGGTGGCGGTGGATCTTGACGATGATCTCCATGTCCTCGCCCACGGTATTGAGCGTATAGCCGCCCACCTCGAGCATGACCTGGCGCTTGAAGATGCCGAAGGCGCCCGAGATCAGCATCATCGCGCCCATTTCGCTCCAGGCCAGGCGGCCGATCAGGAACGCGCGCAGGTATTCGACGATCTGGAATAGGCTGAGCAGGTCGTGGGGCATGCCGATGCGGGTGACGCGGCCGTGGCGCACGTCGCTGCCGTTGACCACGCGGATCGAGCCGCCGCAGGCAACTACATTGTCGAAATCCTCAATGAAAGGCTGCACGGCGCGCGGCAGCGAGTCCGATTCCAGCAGGGAGTCTGCGTCCATGGCGCAGACCAGGGGTGATCCGGCCACGTCGATGCCGGCATTGAGCGCGTCGGCCTTGCCGCCGTTGGGCTTGTCGATGACGATCAGGCGCGGGAACCGGGCCGACCCATAGGTCGCGATAATGGGCTTGTGGGCCAGGTGTTCCTGGAACGCCCGTTTCACCGGCGCGAGCCCAAATCCCTCGATCAGCGCCGCCAGTGTGCCATCGCGCGATCCATCATTGATCACCACCACCTCGAAGAACGGGTAGTTGAGCGCCAGCATGGAGCGCACGCTGTCAACGATGGTGGCTTCTTCGTTGTAGGCCGGCGCCAGCAGCGAAATGGGCACGGTCTGCTCGGAGAAGCGCCACCACGCCGACAGCGGCGTGCGTGCGGCGCGGCGCCGGCGCAAGGCTCGCCACGCCAACACCAGTTGCAGCGAGTAAAGCGCGTTGAGCAGCACGCCGTTGACGAAAATCAGCCATCCGACCGTCACGGCGATGACGATGCCGATATCGAAGGCCAGATCGTGCAGCAGGGTCAGGTTCATGCGCCGCGCTCCGACAGCACGAAGTCCACGAGCTGGTTCAACTGTTCGTCGCCCGCCAGGGCCTCCAACGCGGCTATGCCCTCGGCGCCGAGTTTGGCCAGGGCCTGGGCGGCGCGCAGACGCACCCACCAGTTGGCGTCGCCCACCCGCTTTTTCAGTTGGGACAACGCCCCGGCGTCGCCGATCCGCCCCGCCGCGATTGCGGCCTGGGCCCGCACCTCCCACGCAGGGTCGCTCAAGGCCGCGGTGATGACGCCGGCGGCCTGCTGATCCTGTGCGAGGCCCAAGGAGCGGATGGCGGCGGCGCGCACGTCCACCGCCAGATGGGTCTGGGCCGCGGCCCGCAGGCGTCTGAGCGCCGGACTGCTTGGCGCCCGCGCCAGGGCGTCGATGGCCAGCACCACCACCGCCGGGTTGGGATCATCGAGAAATGTGAACAAGGCCGAGGCGTTGTCGGGCGCCAGCCTGCGGAACAAATCGCGGACTGCGCGGTTACCCAGCATGCTCCGGGATTCGAGCTTCGGCACCAGCGCCAGCAGGCTGATGGACTGCCCGGTGGCCAGCAACGCATTGGCCGCCGCCAGCACCACCTCGGGCTCGGAGTCATCGAGGGCGGCCCGCAACGCGTCATGCACCGCGGGGGAGTCGGACCAGAACAGGCGGAAAGCGATCTTGGCCCGGTCGGCGGGTATGGCATTGCGCAGGTCGCCCATCAGGCGATCGAGGTCGATGTGCAAGGCCAGGATCGCTTTCAACTGGTCGCGCATCTCGCCATCGACGCCGCGCAGCATCTCCGAGACCACGGCCAGCAGCAGACGTTGGTCGCGGGCGCCGAGCCGTCCGGAGGTCAGCGCGGCGGGGTCTTCCAGCGCGCCGTAGACCATCTCCTCCAACTCGCGGCGGCGTTCGGCGTTGGCGCGGTCGATGCGCATGATCACCAGGCGGCGCACGAACAGCAGCAGCAGGGAAGCGATGGCCGCAAGTGCGAGCGCCACGGAGGCCTGGAGTATGAAGCGGAAGAGCGCTGCGCCTTCCATCACGCCCGCCTAAAACCTGAAACTAAGGCCCGCGACCAGTTCCTGGCGGAGATAGGAGCCGGCGCGGTCATCGTGGAGATAGTCAACCCGGAGCACCAGGCGCGAGGTCAGGTCGAAGGCTATACCGCCGCTGAGACTGCGCGTGCCGGCCACCACGCCGGCGTCGCTTTCGGGCGCGTCGGCGTAGCCCACCCGCAGACGCAGCCGGTCGACGGGCGTGACCGTCGCCGCGACGCTGTAGCCGGTGAGGTGCCGGTTGGCGGGATCGAAGCTGTTGACGAACCGGGCGGTGAGATCGAGCCTGCCGTCGAACAGGTATTGTTCTAGGCCGACACTCACGCCCTTGACCGTGCCGGTGGCGTAGCGGCGCAAGCTGCCGTCGGCCAGCACAAACGTCCTATCGCCCAGGCGTGCGTTCAATCCGGCGCCCAGGCGCCACGACGGCAGGAAGTCGGCATCAGGCGTGGTTGCTGCCTCGACAGTGCCCGATACACCGTCGGCAAAACGCAGGCCGGCGCCCGCGGCGATTTCGGTGTCGTCCAATCCGAAGCGCTGCGCATGCACCGCGCCCGCCCACACACTGGCGCCGTCGAGCAGACGTTCGATGCGCAATGACTGCTCGGACCAGTCGCCCAGGGTGGTGCGCGACAGCCAGCTATGGCCGGCGGCTGCGCTGACCTGCCAGCGCGGCGCAGCCGCGTCAGGGGCCGGGCGCAGGCGCTCGGCCACATCTTTCGACGTGGGATCGAGGACTTGGGCCTGCGCATAATAGGCGCGCGCATCCCGTTCGTTGCCGGCGGAGCGGGCGGCGTCGCCGAGGCCGAGAATGGCGTCGAGATTTTTGGGATCGCGCCGCAGCGCGAGGGTGAAGGCATCGCGCGCGCGCGCCGGCATGTTCTGGTACAGCGCGATGCGGCCTTGCAACGCCAAGGCATCCGCATCGTCCGGGCGCGCCGTCAGCACCTGGCCGAGCGCCTCTGAAGCCTGGGCATAGCGTCCCATCCAGCCGAGGATGCGGGCCTTGGCCAGGCGGATATCGAGGTCCGCAGGGGCGGCGGCTTCGGCGCGCAAAATGCTCGCGAGGGCCGCGTCGTAATGAGCCTGGAATCCCTGGACCAGCGCGAGTTGCGTCAAAATCTCGGCGTCGCCGGGGCGGATGGCGAGTGCGCGCAGATAGGCAGCCTCGGCGCCGGCAAAGTCCTGCGCCCGGCGCGCGGCGCCGGCGGCGTCGAGAATGGGACCGGCCTCCGCCTGCGCAAAGGCCGGCCAGGCGGCGGATGCGGCGGCGAGCATGCCAGCGAGAATAATCCCCGCGGAAATCTTCACGCCGCGCCGTCCCGGTCCGGCGTCGAGTCCGCGCCGATCAGGCGTTTGAGGCGGACCAGGAGTTCGCCGGGCTTGAACGGCTTGCCCAGGTAATCATTGGCGCCGAAGTCGAATCCGCGCACCACGTCGCGTTCCTGGGACCGCGCCGACAACATGATCACGGGGATGTCCTTTGTGGTCTCGCCCTGGCGCAGCGCATGCAGCACTTCAAGGCCGTCGATGCCGGGCATCATGGCGTCGAGGATGATGGCGTCGGGCCGCCGCGCCATAACATGTTGCAGCACTTCCTCGCCGTTGCCGGCCGCGACCACCTGATACCCCTCGCGAGTCAGCACATGGGTCACGAGGCGCCGCAGCACCTCGTCGTCGTCGGCTACAAGTATGCGGGCTCCGCTCACGGACACTTCCTAAACTGCCTCCTGGCTGGACTGCTCAATGGCGGGCACCTTATAGCACCGCCGCCGGGCTTGTTAACCAAACCTCAGGGTGAGCGCATTGACGCTGCGCAAAACTGCCGATAGAGGCGAAAATAGCTGACAATCCGGGGCCTTGCGGCCCGCTACCAGTTCAGATCCGCCATCAGCCCGGCGTAAGTCTCGATGCCGGCCCACAGGTTGTCCAACCGCAGGTTTTCGTCTGCGGCATGCTGGTTGTTGTCGTGGTTGGCGATGGGTAGCCCAATAATCGGCACCTTGAACACATCGGCAAACATGTTGATTGGAACGCTGCCGCCCATCATAGGCAATATCGCGATCTGGGCATTCGCCGCGCGGCCGGCGCTGGCGATCACGGCCTTGGCCGCGGGCGAGTCCATGTCGCTGCGTAAGGCGGCGTAGCCGCCGCTCCACGTGAGTTTGATGAGTCGCCCATGGGCTGTCCGCATGGCGAGGTCCGGGTCGGCGGTGATGATGGTCCAGCCTTTGGCCTTGAGATAGTCCTCCACCTTCTTGCGCACGGCGGCCGGCGTCTGGTCCGGCACCAGGCGGAAGTCCATGGACACCGCCGCCTCGGTGGGGACGGCGTTTGCGGCGGATGAGCCCACCTGCCCCGCCCTGAATCCGCGCACGTTGATGGAGGGGCGCATGGTGCTGGCCGTCAGCCCCGCCGAACCCTCCGAGCGCCCGATGCCGAACTCGCGTTTCAACTGTTCTTCCACCGGCGGCAGGGCCGCGATAGCCCGGGTCTCGGCGGGCGTGAGCGGGCGCACGTCGGAGGCGAAGCCCGGAATGGCGATGCCGCCCTCGGCATCGCGCAAGGAGCTGATGAACTCTGCCGCCATGGCCGCCGGGTTGGGCACCCAGTTGCCGTAATGGCCGTCGTGCAGCGCGTTCAGGGGTCCGTAGATCACCGACTCCAGTCCCATGGTGCCACGGGCGCCGAAGTAGATCGTCGGCGTGCGGCTCTGGTGCATGGGACCGTCGCCGATGAGCCACAGGTCGGAGGCCAGCAGGTCGTGGTTGGCGCGCAACGTGGCCTCCAGGTGCGCTGAGCCGCGCTCCTCCTCGCCTTCCCACACCACTTTGATATTCACCGAGGGCGCGCGGCCCGCCGCCTTGAGGGCGTCGAAGGCCGCCAGGAAGGCAACGATGGAGGATTTGTCGTCACTCACCGCCCGGCCGTAGAGCCTCCATTCCGGATCATAGGGCGGCTTGGCGTTTTTCATGTCGACTTCGCGCGCATCGACCTTGCCGGCGCGCATGATGGGGGTGAACGGCTCCGAGTGCCATTCAGCCGGCGTGACCGGCTGGCCGTCGTAATGGGCGTAGAACACCACCGTGCGTTTCGCGCCCGCCGACTTCAGCTCCGCGAACACCACAGGCGGCGCGCCTGCGGCCGTCAAGAGTTGCGCGGCAAAGCCCCGCTCCTGCAGCAGCGCCTGCAACCGCGCGGCGGTATTGGTGAGGCCCTCCGGGTCGGCGGGGACACTGCGCATGCGCGTGAGTTCGGACAGGCGCCCGACAATCTCCGCTTCATGGGCCGTGCGATAAGCACGAACGTCGTCCACCATGGCGGCCTGGGCGGCGGCGGGAATGAGCGCGGCAAGAACTGCGAACAGGATTTTCATCGGAGCCCCCAATTTAGGCCCCGATCCTAGCATAGGCTCAGCCGGTGTTGGACTTTCGCGCCACCCGCAGGCCGGCCACGAGGAAAGCGCCCATGCTGAGCATCGACAAGGCGATGACCGCGAAAAAGGCCGCGGCGCCCGCGTTCAGGATCATGGGTCCCACCAGGGAACTCGAGACACCCCCGAGGCGGCCAAAAGCCAGTGCGGCGCCCACACCGCCGGCCCGCAACGGCGCCGGATAGAGATGCGCGGCCGCGGCAAACAGCATGACCTGGGACCCGCCGGCGAAGATGCCGAGAATGCCCATGCAGGCAATGATCACCGTGTCGCCAAGTCCGGTCAGACCCACAACAACCATCACAAACGCCACAACCGCACCCAGGGCCGCCCACACCACCAGGGGGCGCGTATCCCGTGTGCGGTCCATGAGCCAGCCGCCGCTGACGGCGCCCAGAATGCTGCCGAAGTTGAAGGCGGCAAGCCCGCCGCTGGCGACTTTAAGGCCGAAGCCCGCGCCGGCGAACAGCGTCGGCATCCAACTGAAGACGAGATAGACCGCGAAAAGCGAGCTGAAAAAGGCGCCCCACAGCAGCAGCGTGCGGATGAGGAACGCCGGCGACAGGAACAGGAAGATGGAGGGGCGCTTCTGCTCCTGGCCTTCATTCAAGACCGCGCCGGGCGCCACGGTGATGCCGCAGCGCTGCATGACGCGGCGGAACTTTTCGTGTTTTTCCGGAAAGCGCAGCAGGTGGTTCGGCGATTCCGGCAGCCAGATGAAGATCAGCGCTGTGGTTGCGAGCGAGAGCGCGCCGCCGACCATGAACAGGCCGCGCCACCCGGACGTGGTGAGCAGCGACGCCGCCACCAAGCCGGCGACGACGCCACCGATGGGCACGCCGATAATGGCGAGCGTTACCGCGACGCTGCGTTTAGCCACGGGCGTGTATTCGGCCAGCAGCGCGGTGGCGTTGGGCATGGCGCCGCCGAGACCGATAGCAGCCGCCCAGCGCAGGAGTGCGAGCTGCGTGAGGTCTTGGGAGAAAGCCGCGAGGCCCGTGCCCAGGGCCAGGATCAACATGCTGGCGATGAGCGCCGGCCGCCGCCCTACTTTGTCCCCCGCCAGTCCGCCGAGGAAGGTGCCGATGGTCATGGCCAAAAGACTGATGGCCAATACCGGCCCGAAGCTGTCCTTGGGAATCTGCCAGTCCGCCATGATGGCCGGCACGGCAAAGCCGATGAGCTGGTTGTCGAAGCCGTCCATGATGACCGCGAGGGCCGTCACCGCCAGGATCGTCTTCTGGAAGCCGCTCCATGCGCTGCTGTCGATGGCGTTCCGGATATCGGCGCTGCCGGACGGCGTTTCGGTATGGGACATGAAGACCCCTCGGGTGAAAAAGCTCAGGCCGCCGTCACGGTGACCGGCAGGCGGCTGAGGCCGCGCAGGGTATTGTTGTAGCGCCGCTCCGGCGTTCCGGCGAGGTCGATGGTTGATATTTTACGAGCCATGGCGTCCAGCACCACTTCGCCTTCCAGCCGCGCCAGCAATTGGCCGACGCACATGTGGATGCCGGCGCCGAAGCCCACATGGCCGGCTGTGGCGCGCTGGATGTCGTAGGTATCCGGATTTTCCCACTTGCGCGGGTCGCGGTTGGCGGCCCCCAGGAACATGAGGATCTTCTCGCCCTCGGCCAGGGGACACCCGCCCAGTTCCGTGGGCCGGGTGGTGGTGCGGAAGAACGTCTGCACCGGGGATTCAAACCGCACCGCCTCCTCGAAGGCCGCCCGCGCCAGGGTGCGGTTGTCGCGCAGCTTGCGCCACTGTTCGGGGAATCGCGCCATGGCATAGACGGCAGCGCCGATGCCGTTGACGGTGGTGTCAACGCCGGCGGTGAGCATGGCGCGCACCAGCTTGCCGGCTTCGTCGTGCGTGATCTCGCCCCGGTCGGCGGCCTGATAGCAGATTTCGCCGAAACCCTCCGGCGCCAGGTTCTCGCGCAGGGCCTGGGTTTCCACCCAGGGAAACGCCGCCGCAGCCCGCGGCGCGCTGGCCTCGAAGAACGTGTTGGGCGGCCCGAAGGAATTGAACACCATGTCGCCGTAGGGCAGCAGGTTGTCGCGGCCCTCCCGCTTCATGCCGATGGCGTCGGGAAACACCCGCAGCGGAAACGCCTCGGCCAGGTCGGTGCAGGCATCGAATGTGCCCTTCACCACCAATTCATCAACGATGCGGTCAGCCTCGGCCGCGAATTTTTCGCGCAAGCCCTTCATGACCACCGACGACAGCGCCCGGCCCAGCACCGCGCGCGAGCGCGTGTGCTGGGGCGGGTCCGCTTCCAGGATGATGCTCGGCAGGCGGAAACGGCCGTGTTTGACGAAATCGGCCATACCCACGCCCCGGGCCGAGGAAAAGGTTTCCCAATCCATGAGGACCTGACGGACCTCGGCATAGCGCGCGACGGCGCCAATGCCGTACTGGCTCAACCACACGAAGGGGCCGGCCTCGCGCAATTGTCCGTGCACGGGGTAAGGGTCGGCGAAGAAGCCGGCAGAAAAAGGATCGGCGTCCAACGCCGGCACGCCGGGCGGCGCCTCCGCCGGTCCGCCCAGCGCTGGAAAAAGCGTGCTCATGCCGGAAGGTTGACATGGCGAAAGTTGCCATGTCAACTTCTGACCATGGCGACACCCCGTGTTATGAACCTTGAGCGGTTCATCCCCGCCCTGCTGATCTTCCTGTCCAACCGCCTGTCCAGCACGGGCACGGCCGCCTACACCCGCGCCTTCGGGATCGGGGTCATGGAATTCCGGGTGATGGTCATGCTGGCGACCGAGCCGGGGATCGCCGCCGGCCGCATTGTCGACGTCATCGGCCTCGACAAGGGCGCCGTCAGCCGCACGTTGAAAGGGCTGGAAGAACGCGGACTGGTGACGGCCTGGACGCCGGAAGGCCGCCGCCGCCTGCTCTACGCCCTATCGCCCGAGGGACGCGTTATCCATGACAAGGCCCTCGTCATCGCCGAGAAACGCCAGGACCTGCTGCTGGAGGGCCTCGCAAAACCGGACCGCGAGCGCCTGATCGGCCTTTTACGGGTGATGTTGGGCAACGTCGGCAAGCTCAGGATCCTGGCGGACAGCCAGAAGCCCGCGCGTAAGGCAAAGATCAGTCGACGATAAAAAGCTTCACGCCGGTGGCGGTGAACGACCGGTGGGCGGCATCGCCGAAGTCCGACACCTGGTAGCTCATGCCGGCCGAGAGCGTGAACTTGCGCCCGTCTTTCAGCTCGCTCACCAACTCACCCTCCAGCACATAAAGCACATGCCCCCGGTCGCACCAGTGATCCGCCAGGTAGCCGGCGGAGTATTCCACCATGCGTACGCGGAGATCGCCGACGGTAAAGGTGCGCCACAGCGCCTCGCCCGTGACGCCGGGATGGCGCGTGGGTTCGATCTTGGACCAGTCGGTAACGGTGAAGGGAAGCGCGGGGATTTTCATACTGTGGTCTCTTTCATCAGATCCTGCCGCCGCGCGATTTCCCGTTCCAGGCAGTTGGGGCAGAGGCAACTTGTGGTCTCGCCCATGGGAATGATCTTCGGCATCTCCATGCACCAGCATGCCTCGGCGTCCACCCCGCAATGGAAGGTGGCGCCGCAGAGCCGGCAGGTGGTGTTGGCGCGCGGGACCATGGCGGCAGCTTAAAACAAAAGCGCCAAAACAAAAGGGGCGCGATTTCTCGCGCCCCTTTTTTAGTCCGCACGCCGCCGCTTACGGGTGCGCGGCGATCCAGTAGAGGGCGGTGGGGCCGTCGTAGGGCGTGCCGATGTCCACTTTGGTCTTGGCGTCGTGGCTCATGAACAGCTGGTAGTCGTCGTGGCCGTTGACGTCGCCGGGCTTGCTGTCGCCATCGAAGGTCCACAGGGCATAGCCCTGATAGGCCCACTGCTTGGCGCCGTCGGCGCGGGTGTAGACGCCCCAGTTGCCGCTAGCTTCCGCGCTCACCGGCGCCAGGAACGGACGCCAGGATTTCGAGCAGTCGTCCTTGCAGTGCGGGTCGGTGGCCAGGTCGCGGCCCACTGCCGGGCGGATGGGGCTGCCGCGCTTGAGTGAGTGACCGGCGCCCGACTGGAAGATAAAGGCGTCGCGCATATAGAGCGTTTTGCCGGTCTTGTCGGCGAACACTTTTCCCAGCTTCTCGTTGCTGGTCAGGGTGACGGTGTCGGGGGCGAAGTGCTTGATGATCTGGGCGGGCTTCCACGCCTTGTCGACGCCGAAGCCGTTGGCTTCCCCTGCGATCAGATCGCCGGCGAAGGTGTAGAGCCCCTTGCCGTTATAGGTCCACTGGCGCACACCATCGTCGCGCCACACCGGTTGGAACGCGTCGATGCCTTCAGCGATGGCAGGCGCCGGGACCGGTGTCCACGGGCAGGCATCGCCACAGGTCTTGGCGCGCTTTGCGTCGTCGAGGGTGTAGAGGGTGTGCTCGCGGGCATCCACCAGCACCATGCCCATGGCGTCCTCGACCTCTTTGATCGCAAAGCCGGCGGGCAGCGGGCGCTTATCCATGGGGAAGAAGTAGGCAACGTTCCAGCCTTTCGCGAGCGGCTTATCCTTGGGCACCTCGCTGCTGACGGCGCCGCGGGAGCCCGCGAATTCGCCGCGGGAGAAGCGCGCGGGGCTGTTGCCGCCGATGGAGCCCGGGTCTTTGTCCTCGACGAAGCTGTAGACCGGCCTGGTCTTGTAGGCCCACTGCTTCGACCCGTCGGCGCGGGCGATGATGGTCCATCCGTCCACCGGAACAGCGCCGGCCATGACTTTGGCCGGGATCCAGGTCTGGGCGCAGGCGTCCACGCACAGGGACTTGCCGGGCTGGTCGGCCTCACTTGTATACAGCGTCAGGCCGGCGTCAGTGGCGAACACCAGCTTGTCGCGCGGCACCACCGCGGCGGTGGTCTTGTCGAGGCCGTAGCCCTGGGTCTTGCCCAGGGGCTGCAGGGTGATGCCCTTGGGCGTCGACAGCGGGGCTTCCACGGTCTTGGTAGCGGCGAGTGCGGCGCCGGAGAACGAAACAGCCGCGATACAGACAGCGATTTTACTGACAGACATGACGTGCCTCCGTTAGGCGAGGATTTCGGTGAAAGTCTTGGTGGTCTTGTTGGAGCGGTCGCCCCAGGTATTCATGGGCACGCCGAAGGCCTGCTGTACGGTGAGGCCGACGCGGGTGTAGGGATCGCCCGACGCCGCGATATGCATGCCGGTCTTGAAGCGGCCGCCAGCGTTGCCCACGGTCATGAGGGGCACGTTTTCCAGCGAATGGGTGCGGGCGTCGCCGTGGTCGGTCTGCCACAGCACCATGGTGCGGTCGAACACCGTGCCGTCGCCTTCCTTCATGCTGCTCAGCACTTTCAGGAATTCGACGAAGGTGACGTTGGCCCAGCTCAGGAAGGCGAACACTTCCTTCTGGTAGCCCAGCTTCTCGTCCACGGACTCTTCGTGGGTGGCCGTGTGCCAGGTGAAGGTGCTGCCGCCGCGGCGGATGCCGACGCTGCCCACGTTGATGTTGAACACGCGGGTCTGGTCGCAGGCCATGGCGCTGGCCAGCAGGCCGGCGAACAGCTTGCTGTTGACGGTGATGTCTTCCACCACCGAGCCCACTTTGGCTTCCTGACCTGCCGTCGGCACGCCGCAGGCCGGCAGCGGCGCGGGCGGCTTCAGTTCCAGGGCCAGGGTCTGTTCGATCTCGCGCAGGCCGGTGAAGTATTCGTCGAGGCGGATGCGGTCGGCCGCGCCCAGTCGTTTTGTCAGGTCCTGACGGCGGTCGGCCACGGAGGACAGCACGCTCTGGCGCGCCATGATGACCGGATCGGGCTTGAAGTCGGCGACGTTGGGATCGCGGAAGTCCGGTCCGAAGATGCGGGTGTAAAGGGCCGCGGGCGAGCCTTCCGCCGGGTTGATGACGGTGGCGCTGCGGCGCGACAGGCTCTGGCTGCGGCCGGCGAGTGCGATCTCCAGCGAGCGGAAGCGCGTGCCCTTGCTGATGCTGTCCGCGATGTTGGAGTCGAAGCTGGCCCCGCCGGCGCCGTAGATGCCGGTGGTGGCGATCTGGACGCTGGAGGTGTGGGTTTCGTGCGGGCGCCCGTCGAGGAAGTAACGCAGGCCGCTGAAGATATTGGTGCGGTCGCGGAACGGGTCCATGACCTTGAGCTGGATGTTGTTGGTGTAGCCGGCGCCGGTCTTTTCCGGCACCCACATGCCCGGGTTCAGGCCCAGGGCCTGGAACCAGTGACCGAAGCGCACCGGCAACTGGGCCCCGGTGGCGGCGATGGCCGTACCGTTGCCATTGAGGAAGCAATCAAGAAGCGGCAGGCCGACCGCGACAGTAGCGCCTTGGAAAGCGCCGCGCAGAACCGTTCTACGGCTGGGGATGCGGGTCATAAGCTCAACTCCGGTTGCAGGTTGCTGAGAGGCTTAGTGCGTATTTGAAGCGGCTTTGATTTCGGTCGGTGTGGCGCGATAGAACTCCGGCGTAAGTGCCAAGCTGCGCATGAGGGCCGGAACGTTGTAGCCATCCTTAGCGAAGGCGGCTTTCAGGGCTTCAACCCAGGCTTCGTTCTTGGCCGGCGTGCGGCCCAGGCCGTAGGCGGTCAGGCGCTGCACCAGGCAGGACGGAATGGCCTGGTTGTCGTGCAGAACGCGGCCCAGGCCGGCGCCGTCGGTGAACTTGACGCCGTCGAATTCGCCGGACGTGTCGATCTTCACGCCGTTCTCGGCGGTGCGGTAGGAGCCGCCGCCGTCGAAGTTCTCCAGCGCCAAGCCCATGGGGTCGATGAGCTTGTGGCAGCCGGCGCAGACCGGGTTCACAGCGTGCGCCTTCAGGCGCTCGCGCGCGGTTTTGTAGATCGGGTTGGAGGTGTCCTGGACGATGGTGAAGTTCACGTCCGCCGGCGGGGCCGGCACCTTCTGGCACAGCAGCACTTCGCGCAGCGCCTTGCCGCGCAAGGTGGGCGAGCTGCGGCCTGGGTGCGAGTTCATGGTGACGAAGCTGGTCTGCATCAGGATGCCGGCGCGCGGATCGTCCTGCGCGAATTCATAAGGCTTCCAGTAGTCCGGCGCGCCGATGGGGGCGTCGAAGGGCAGTTGCACCTTGTAGATGGAAGCGAGCCCTGCGGTGAGGAATGTCTTCTTGGTGGTGAAAATCTCGCGGTAGTCACCCTTGGGCGCGGTGACCACGGCGACGATGGTGCGCAAAGTCTGCTCGCGCGCTTCGGTGGTCATCTGGGCGTTGAACTTCGGAAACAGCGTGCCGTCCTTCATGACGTCTTCCATGCCGGCGAGTTGCAGCATGTCGTCGAAGAAGGCGCGCACACCGTCCTTCAGACGCGGGCTGGCCATCATGCGGGTGATCTGCTTGTCGAGGCCGCGGGGCGTGTCGAGCTCGCCCTTCTGCGCGGCGCGCAGGAGTTCCGCATCGGGCGCGCCGTCCCACAGGAAGAACGACAGGCGGGTGGCCTTGCCGGCGTCGTCGAGGCGATAGCCGCCCTTGTTGGCTGGGTCGGCTTCGACAGATTCAATGCGGAACAGAAATTCCGGCGCCGTGAGCATGGAGGCCAAGGTCAGGGACAGGCCCTGGTAGAAGTCCTTCACTTTTTCCGTCGCCGTGGCGGCGGTCTTGACCTGGTGGGCGATCTCCACCGGGGTCAGAGGCCGGCGAAATAGCGAGGCGCCGACGCGCGACAGAAACTTGGCGGCGCAGGCGTCATCGGCGGCCGTGGCCGACGCGGGCTGGCACGGCAGCATGGTGACGCGGTTCTCCTCATTGAGAACCTGAGTGGCGATGGAGCGCGCCATGGCGTCGTATTGCGCGAGGCTGGTGGACGAGAGGCTCACTTGCGCCGCGCCCACTTCGATCAGTCCGTCGATCCGCACATCCGGATCGAAGCGTCCGCCGATCTTGATGGTGGGGCCGAAGGTGTCGGCGATGACGCGGGTGTATTGCGCCGTCGTCAGCCGCCGCGCGACGCCGGGGATGAGATCATCCGCACTGGCCGCGCCGATACTCAGGGTGCCCGCTACACACAGAATTGCCGCTTTAACCGGTAACTTCATACGCACGTCTCCCAGTTCCGCGTTTAGCGGTTGGCGGTGTTTTCAGAGGCTTTGGCGGTGGCGCCGGTATCCTTGACGGCCATAAACGCAGGCACAGCCTTGATGTGATAGGCGGTGGAGATAGACCACCTCTGCCCCTGGGCATCCGCAGGACCGTCCGCCAGCTTGCGCATGAGGTGGTACATGCCCGGCAGTTCGGGCGAGTAGTTGTTCTCGGCGGCGAGGCCGCCCTGGCCGAGGGCGAAGTACACCTGCTCGATGGGCTGGTAGCCGCCGATGAGGCCTTCCATGCGCCCTTCCGTGTCCGACGTCAGGCGCAGGTGGAAATTGGCCAGGTCGAAATTGGGGAACGTGAGCTGGTCCTGCATCATGTGCAGGTTGGCCTGGCTGGCGACGTTAACGATACCGCCCTTGATCTCGCCCTTGAATACATTGGCCTTCATGCGCGGGTCCGGATCCTGACGATAGGTCATGTCAGCGCGGGCTTCGCCGTTGGCGTTGAACTTGGTCACTTCGATGGCCCGCGACAGGATCACGTCCACCGGGCCGTCCTTGGACAGGTCGTCGCCCTCGACGGTGATCAGCCACGCCGGCATGGAGTCCTTCTCGGCCATCCACATGAACAGCCAGAACGCCGTGCCGCTCGCGAGCGTGCCGCGGAACGGATCGACGCAGCCGAGGGCGCGGAACACCTGGTTATCGATGCCCTTCTCGCCGGTGTCGGGATCGGCAAAAGCGTCGGCATCAGCAGCGCCGTCGAGGTTGAAGCCTTTGGCGACCTTGCCGGTCACATATTTGAGGTTGGCGTCCGCGACCGCAGCGGGATGAGCGAAGGTATTCTCCGCCTCCCCGTTCACCCGCGCCCGGGTGTTCATGATCTGGCCGATCTTGTTCTTGTCCCAGCTTTGCCCTTCGTCGCCGAAGTTCTTCATCAGCTTCTCGATCTCCGCCCCCGGCATCCCCAGCGCCTGCATGTTCTTCGCGTACTGGATATCGAGTTTGGGATTGAGACCGCCCTGGCAGTCGCCTTCTTTGGAGGCCACCGCATGACCGAAGTAGGCCAGCACATAGGAGCGGCTTTCCTTGGCCGCCGCGGGACCGGTGGAGGCGAGAGCGAAAACAGCAGCCGCCGTCAGCACACGGCCGAGGCCCGCCCTGGAAATGGCATTCCGGTTCATGACGCTCTCCCTTTTTGCGCGGCCTCGGCAGTCAAAACCGAAGCAGCCTCCCTATCTATAGACGCGCGGGCCCGAGGCCTCCCCCACTCTAAATCTACGGCCTAGAGCTTGAACCTCACGCCGACGCGGAATTGCCGTCCCAGTGTATCATAAAGCGAGGAATTCGCGGCATCAGATGAGGGTTACCCGGGGCTCTGCGCTATGGCCGCCGAGTCGGCACAAGCGAAGTTCTGAATCCTCGAAAAACATTTTAGTTTCAGGGCTTTCCATCTCCAATTCATAGACCAGGAAGCGGTCGGCGTCGTTGCGGGCTTCGCCCGCCTAATCGTAGAAACCAACGCGCCTACCCCGGACGACTTGAATATCCCGCTTGTCGCCATGGCTACATCTTGAATCTGACACCTGCCCTAAAGCTCCGCCCGATAGAGTCATAGAGATTCTCGTTTGCGGCGGGCGCGGTGTACCAGTTGCCCGCCGGACCAGGCCCGACAATGGGCGGCGCCTTGTCGGAGATATTCTTAATGTTGAAGAACACTTCCGTCTGACCGCCACCGGTGTCCAGCTTGTAGCTGACGGTGCCGTCGAAATAGAGCGCGCCATCGACATGGTTGATGTTGATCGTGCGGTGGGTCGCGGTCGACGTCGGGCAGCCGGACGTGCATTCACGCCAGGAGTTGTCTTGTGTCCCGCCCGGAAGACCATTCGCCGAAAAGGAAAGCGTCAACGGATCGTTGGTGTAGGTGAGCGTCGCCTGATACTTCCATTTCGGCGGACCGGCGGCGCCATTCGAGCCCACGGTCTCGGTGGGTTCGTCGACGCCGTTATTGGTGAACCTCTTTAAGAATCGCGTCGCGAGCAAGCGAGCCTGGATTTCCCCCGCCCCATCATCGGTTACCGCACTGAGCGGCAAGCGATAGGCGGCTTCGAAGTCTATGCCGCGATGAATTTCACTGAGGAAATTGAACGGCGTATTGATGATGCGGTCGATCTGACTGACGCCGTTTACGATGCCGCGAATGATAGCCGGGCAGAACGATTGATTGCCGGCGAAGCACCGGTCGACGATACCTTGAGCGCTCAAGGAGCCGATCGCGCCGGAAATATCGATGTTGTAGTAATCCACGGCGGCTGTGAACCCGGGAAAGAATTCGGGCTGCACGACGACACCAAGGCCAGTGGTGTCGGCCTTCTCGGGAACCAGGTTCACATTGCCGGTGACGAAACCTCGATATTGGGTCTGCAGATTATTGTTGAAGGGGTCGATGACGGTGGCGGTGTTGGAGCCGCCGGCGTTGAAAAGATCGGACAGATTTGGCGCCCGGATATCGCGTGAGCGCGTGCCGCGGAATCGCACGCCGTCGATCAGATCGTAGGTGAGGCCGACTTTCCAGGTGGTGACAAAGCCCGACACGCTATAGCTGGTAAATCGGGCCGCGGCATTCAGGTCCAAAGACCTGGCCCAGACAACATCCCGCGCAAGTGGAACCACGGTTTCGACAAAGCCCTCGGTGACGGTGTAGCTGCCGAACGTCGGAAGAAAATTCCCTGCGAACCAGCCGGTGATGGTGGATGTGGGATCAACAATGCCGCGGACCTGCTCCTTACGCCACTCGACGCCGGTGGCCAGTGAAACCGGCCCTGCCCAGCTTTCGAAGGGATTGCCGGTAACGGTTCCGGCGATCACATCCTGTTGGATGTGCTGATATCTGTAGGCGGCGCCCTCCAGGTAATTGATCGCGGCCTGCCCGTTCACCCCGATACCGAACACATTGTAGGGGACGCAGCCGTTGGTGGGATTGGCCAACGTCGAGCGGCAGATGATTGTACCGTTTGCCGGGTTACGCACGGCGTCGATCGCCAAAGTATAGCGGGCGTTGGCGGTCACATTGCCGACGCGTTCCGACGAATGGGTCACCCCCTTCTGGTAGTACGCATCCCAATTCCAGGCCGCCGCGAAGGCTTCGAAGTTTCCGTCCGCGCCCACGACGTAACGATCGACGCGCCGTGTGTTCTCTCCGAATATACGCGGCAGGTCCTCATTGTTGGTGCCGTAGGTAAACTGGGTGATCTTGAGCGCCGCCGCCTGCGCCGCCACGGACGCCGGCAGGAATGCGTTGTCGCTCTTCATCGTCAGGTTGCCGATGTTGAACTGCTTAGCCGAATTATAAAACGAATAAACCCGCGACCAAGACAACTGGGCATAGGGCCTGAAATTGTCAGTGACGTCGTAACTTACGCGCGCGAAGAAGTTTTGCCGCGCGCCCCCGGGCAATAATGAAAGGTCGTCGGTGCGCGCCGACTGATAGTCGCCGCCGGACATCGCGGTTGCCGAGGCGATGGCGCCATAGTTGAACATCCGCGGCGCGCCGCCGCGCTCAAAGGTTATGCCAGCCAGCGCCGTGTTGGTGATAATGCCGCCCGGCGTGGCGGTTTTCAGCGAGACGTGTGGCATCAAGAGGTATTCAGGTTGTCCGTTCGTTGCGGTGTAGGCCGGATTCTGCATCACCGCCCATGCCGGATCCTTCCACCCCCGAGGTGTTGTGGGAATGCCGTCGGTGCGTGTGGCCTCCGCGCTGAGGAGGAGATGGCCTCGACTATCGCCGCCAAAGGGCGTTCCTCCGGTAATTGAAACCCTCCAGCTCCGGTTGTCGCCATAGGTGGTGACCCCGCCGGATACCTCGCCCTTTATGCCCGTATACTTCTTGTCCAGAATGAAGTTGACGACACCGGACACGGCGTCGGAGCCGTAAGCCGCCGAGGCGCCACCTGTGACGATGTCGACCCGGGACACCAATCCCTGCGGAATGCCGCTCACGTCGACAATCTGGGCCAAACTGGCGCCGACGGACCGTTGCCCATCGACCAGCACTAGAGTTCGCCCACCACCGATATTTCGCAGGTTGAGCCCGTTGATCCCGCCGGTTCCGCCGCTTACGCCCACGCCTTGCGTGAGAGGCGAGGCGCTTCCGACGAGCGCCGGCATCTTGTTGACGAAATCGGCAAGATTTTCCGGAGCGGCCGCGTCTATGGCTTCGGGCGTAACCACCGTCAGCGGCGTGGGTGCTTCATAACCGTCACGCACGATGCGGGTCCCCGTGATGACGACTTCCTCGACGACCGGTGCTTGCGAAGTCTGTTGAGCGGGCTGAGGCGATTGGGCCTTGGCCGGCGTGGACGCCATGGCGGCGACCGCCAAGGTGGAAATTCCAACTGTTGTGATGGCGCTCGTCTTGAGCCATGCGCCACGACCGCAACTCACCTTCTCAATCCGCTTCAGCCTCATAGGACCTCCCCCGTCGTCCGTCTGCGCCGCTGGAATCCGGGTGCTTCGTCCTCCGCTACCTGCGCGAAGCACCCTCCAGCCTCCCAGGGATTGTGGCGGTGGCGGAACGCGGCAACAAATAATTGCTTATAATGCCGCCCATAGCGTTCCGTTATGGGCGGTCCAAGCCGCCCTGACAGCCTAATATCCGAAGAGCTGCCGCTGTTTGCGCATCCGCCAGTCCTCATCCTTGTAGACATCCTCGAACATGGTCGCGCGGCCGGGCTTTTCGCCGGTATGGAGCGTGCCGATGGCCTCCGCCTCCCGCTGCAAGGCCTTTACCTCGCGTTCGATGGCCTCCTGCAGCACGGCATGTTCGGCTTCGGTCCAAGAACCCCGTCCGATGAGATGCTGCTTGAGCCGCTCGATCGGGTCGCCCAAAGGCCATTTGTCCTTTTCGTCGGCGGCACGATAGCGCGAGGGGTCATCGCTGGTGGAATGAGCCTCCCGTCTATAGGTGAAATGCTCGATCAACGTTGCGCCGAGATTTGAACGCGCGCGTTCCGCGGCCCACTGCGTGGCGGCATAGACCGCGAGGAAATCGTTGCCGTCGATACGCAGGCTGGGCAGACCATAGCCGATGCCACGTGCGGCAAACGGTGCTTCGTCACCGCCGGCAATGCCCTGAAATGATGAAATTGCCCACTGATTATTGACGATATTGAGTATCACGGGGGCGCGATACGTCGCCGCGAAAGTAAGGGCGTGGTGAAAATCCCCTTCGGCGGTAGCACCTTCGCCGATCCAGGCGGCGGCGATACGCGTATCGCCGGAGATGGCAGAGGCCATCGCCCATCCAACCGCCTGAGGGAACTGTGTCGCGAGGTTGGCCGAGATGGAAAAGAATCCGGCGGCCTTGCTGGAGTAGCATACCGGCAGCTGGCGGCCTTTGAGGCGGTCTCCTGCGTTGGAATAGATCTGGTTCATCATATCGAGCATGGGCCAGTTACGGGCTAGCAAAAGGGCCTGCTGCCGGTAGGACGGGAACAGCATGTCGCTATCGTCGAGCGCGAAAGCGGCGGCGGTCGCCACCGCCTCTTCACCGGTGCACTTCATGTAGAATGAGGTCTTTCCCTGGCGTTGGGCGCGGAACATACAATCATCATAGACCCGGGTCATCATCATGACGCGTAGGCCTCGCTTGAGCACCGCCAGGTCGAGTTTGGGCGCCCACGGCCCCACAGCCACGCCGCTATCATCCAGCACGCGCACGAGGCCATAAGCCAGATCGCGCATTTGATCCGGATTACAGCGGACATCCGGACGCCGCATGCCGCCTGCGGCCGGCACAACGACGCCGCTAAAGTCTGCGGCTTCCCCCGGCCGGGCAGGCGGTTCGGGAACCCGAAGTTGAAGAGGAACTGTGTTGCGGCGGTGCGGAACCTCGGATGTTTGAGCAGCCGCATCTTTCGATTCCAGCCGCTTCTTGGGATCGTACATAGCGCGCTTATTCTCTTTTAGGCTTGAGGATTCCGTTTCGCGTGGATACTCGCCTCTATTTCGACCGCCGCCACTCGAGAACCGTACGTGTCTCCTGCCCGTCCGGTCCTTTGGCCGGTATAGTTACAAGCGTCAATTTGTCGCCGACCAGCGTATAAGTGCGCGCGGTCACTGTGCCTTTTTGGGTTGGGCTGATGGAGATATCCACGTGATAGGCAACCTTGCCGGGCCCCTCTGAGGTGTAAGGACCGGAATAGGCGACGAGATTGCGCGGAACTGCAGCGCCTGCGCTGTCCGTGGCCGATGGCACAATAAGACCGATCATCCGCCCTTCCGGAGTAAAGACCAGCAACCCTTCCGGTTGAGCCCCATATGGCTCCGTGCGTTGCCCGGTCGCCATCACTTCGCGGTGGACAGCATCGAGCTTCCAAGTTCCTGCCAAGGGAAAGTCCCCCGCGGCCGAGGCTGTCGTCAGCAATGACGTCAACGACAGTGCAATGAATGGCTTCAATCAATTCACTCCTAGTGTACGCGCACCGGCAATGGTGCGCGGTGGCGGATACGGTTTTCGTGTGCAGGACGCCCAGAGGCAATGAACTTCACCGGGGCAGCAATAGTTGCTTACTCATAAAGTGCCAGCCAATAATGTTTCCGTATCGGTGGCATAGGAGGAGGTTATGGCGAGGATCCGGGCCTGAGCGCCCGGGCAGCGCGGCTTCGCAGCAAGCCTCACGCGGAAGTATTTTCCGCCTCGCCGGCTCAAACTCGCATGTGGCCGGATGCCTAGGCGATCTGCGTCCGCGCCAACCAATGCTGACCGTACACCAATCTATGGTCTATAGTCGGGTCGTCTCGTGTGGTTGATTTATGCGCCCGCCATTGTCAATCTTTGGAAGAACAACTCGCGAGCCGTGAAGTAAATGCACCTCAAACAGCTAAAAAGCTTTCTGGTTGCGTATGAGGAAGGCAGCTTTGGTAAGGCTGCCCTGCGTTGCAACTCCACGCAGCCGGGGTTGAGCACTCAGATTGCAACGCTTGAAGCCGAACTTAATGTGAAACTGTTTCATCGCCATGCGCGCGGCATCACCCCGACCGCAGCCGGCCGGCAGCTGTACCTGTCCGGGCGCCGACTGCTCGAGGATGCCAACGACGTTGTGCAGGAAATTCAGGCCTTGGCGGGCGCGGTCACGGGCACGCTATCGGCCGGCATTTCACCCGCTCTCGGAAGGGCCATCTTAGCGCGCGTTCTTTCCCGGTATGTTGTTGATTTTCCGGAAGTCGAGGTGCGCGTGTCTGAAGCCTACAGCTCGACACTGATCGCACTCATCGAAAACAGAATGCTCGACTTCGCCCTGGTCGCGCACATCCCGAACCAACCCGCCCTGAAATTCGAGCATGTATACAGCGACCGCTTCGTCGCCGTTTCATCGCCTCGTACCGGCGTCCCGGCGAAGGGTCCAATCCGCCTGGACAAGCCCCCCTACTACAAGCTTGCCGTACCCTCGGTGCACCACGGCGTGCAGAGCGCGCTTGATGTGCCGCTCCGAACAGGACGCATTGTTCCTGCACAGCTCATCGAGGTGAACAGTGCGGCCGCGGTGATCGAATTCGCCATGGACTCGGACTGGCTGGCATTGGTGCCGTACACGACCGTTCACTACCAACAGGACTCAAAGCGGTTCCAGGTCCATGCAATCGCCGGCGACGAGTTGTGGATGGACTACTATGTCGCTCACCTGGGTGCCGAGCCCTTGTCGGCGGCCGCGGGTGCATTTATCTCGCTGGCCAAGACTGAATTGCTGGCGATCAAGCAGACAACGACGGCCGTGGGTGGGGGGCCATCCAGATCGCTGATCAGCAGGGGCGCCGCCAAAAAACCCGACCCTGCCAAGGTGCGGCGCTCCAAAACCCAGAGGTAGGCCGATATCAGCCGCTATAGGATCGACACTATAGACGCGCGATGGCGGTCGGACTGCCCAAATAAAAAGGGGCGCATTTCTGCGCCCCTTTTCAGTTCGTTATCGCCGGTGACCCTTTACGGATCCATCACGATTTCGACGCGGCGGTTCTGGGGTTCGCGAACGTCGTCACCGGTGGGGACGAGGTTCTCGGATTCACCTTTGGCCGAGATGACGATCTGCGTGGCGGTGAAGCCCAGCTTGAGCAGTTCGGCCTGCACGGCCTTGGCGCGGCGTTCGGAGAGCGCCAGGTTGTAGACGTCCGAACCGGCGCGGTCTGTGTGACCATTGGTGTGGATCACGGCCTTGCCGTTCTTCTTGGCGTATTCGGCGGCTTCCTGAACGATTCTGAGCGCGTCGGCGCGCACGGCCGAACGGTCAAAGTCGAAGAACACCAGGAACTTCTGCGGCACGGCCGGCGGCGGAGCCACCGGACGAGCGGCCGGCGGCGGCGGCGGCGGAGCCGGCGGTATCGGGGCCGCTGCCGGAGCGGCTTCGGCCTTTCTCACCGGAGCGGCTTCGCCGAGCTTGAAGCGGATGCCGGCGCGGAAGGTACGGCCCAGCACGTCGTACAGGGTCGGGTTGGTCGGGATGGCGGCGTACGGGAAGCCGCCCGGGCCCTGGGCTGCGATCGCCGGGTCCTTGTTGGTCAGGTTGCTGACGTTGAAGAACGCTTCGGCGTCATAACCATTGTCGGCCATGTGAGCGAACTTATAGCTGATGGTCGTATCCCAGTAGAACGCGCCCTCGATGGCGTTGCTGTTGATCGTCGGGTTCGTGGTCGTCGAGGTCGGGCAGCCCGAAGTGCAGGCGGTGTAGCCGTAGCCGCTTGCGCCGTAGATGCCGGACGACAGGCCGCGGCCGGTCAGGGTGAAGGTCACCGGGTCGTTCGAGTAGGTGAACGTGCCGCGGTAGACCCACTTCGGTGGACCATTGCCGCTGTTCTGGCCGACGGTGTCGGACGGCGGATTGATACCGTCGTTGGTGTAGTTCTTCAGGTAGTGGGTGGCGAGGAAGCGCAGGCCCACGGTGCCGGCCCAGTCATTGTTGACCTGCTCGAGCGGCACCGAGTAGCTGGCTTCGATGTCGTAACCACGGTTGATGCGCTGGGCAGCGTTGAACGGCTGCAGGCGGATCTGGGTGATGACGGTGGCGCCGAGGCCATTGGGACCGCGGGTGATGGCGGCGCAGTACTGCTGAATGCCCTGGAAGCAACGGTCGACGATGACCTGGGCGCCGATGGTGGTGATGCCCTGGCCGAGGTCGATGTTGTACCAGTCGAACGATGCCGAGAAGCCCGGGAAGAACTGGGGCTGCACGACCACACCCAAACCGGTGGTGTCAGCTTTTTCCGGCGTCAGCGCCGTGTTGCCGACCGCCAGGCCCTGGTACAGGGTCAGCGCGTTGCCGTTGAACGGATCGGTGACGTTGTTGGTGTTGGCGGTGCCGGCGGCGTAGAGGTCGTTCAGGTTCGGCGCGCGGATGTCGCGGCTACGTGTGGCGCGGAACCGGATGTCGTCGATGGGGTTGTAGGTCAGGCCTACTTTCCAGGTCGTGACGGTGCCTGAGGTCGAGTAGTCGGTGACGCGCGCGGCGGCGTTCAGGTCGAGGGCGCGGGCCCAGACCACGTCTTTGGCCAGCGGGAACACGGTTTCAGCGAAACCTTCGGTCACGGTGTAGGAACCGAACGTCGGCAGGTAGTTGCCGGCGAACCAGTTGTTGCGCAGCGATTCAACGTCCGAGCGGCCGCTGATGGCTTCGCGGCGGTGTTCAGCGCCGACCGCCAATGAGATCGGGCCGGCCCAGTTGGAGAACGGCTCGCCGCGCAAAGTGAAGGCTTGCACGTCCTGGACGAAGCGCTGGTTGCGCTGCGGATGGTTGCCCATGCCGCTGATGTAGTTGAAGGCCGCCTGGCTGTTGACGCCGAGGCCCATGGTGTTCCACGGCACGCAACCCGGCGCGTCATTGGCGGGGTTGGCGTCGGTGTTGACGCGGCACTGGATGGTGCCGTTGGCGCCGCGCACCGCATCGATGGCGGCGGCGAAAGCGGTCTTGGTGGTGACGTTGAGGCCGTTCTCAGAAGTGCGGCTGACGCCCTTCTGGTAATAGGCGTCCCAGCTCCAGGCGCTGTCGAAGGCGTCGAAGCGGCCCGAGGCGCCGACCACGCCGCGCACGACGGTGCGGTAGTTGTCGAAGGTCACGGTGGGCTGGTCGACGTTCATGGAGCCCAGGGTGAACTGGGTGATCTTATTGGCGGCGGCGATGGCCGCGACCGACGCCGGCAGGAAGGCGTTGTCGGTCTTGATGGTGATGTTGTTGACGTTGAACTGCTTCAGCGCGAGGCCGGTGGCGTGCGCCTGGCCCCACTGCAACTGCACGAACGCTTCGAAGTTGTCGGTGAACTGGTAGGACGCACGGGTGAACAGACCCTGGCGCGCCAGCTTCTGGTCGAGGGTGTTGTAGAAGTTCACCTGGGTCGCGCGCCAATCGCCGCCGACCATGAAGGGATCGCCGATGGGCGAACCGTAGTTGAACTGGGCCGGCACGCCGCCGGGGCCGAAGTAGATGCCCTTCAGCGCGGTGTTGGTGATGATGCCGCCCGGGGTGGCCTGAGACAGGCCGGCGCCCGAGACCAACAGACGCTGCGGCTGGCCGTTGGTGGCGGTGTAGGCCGGGTTGTTCATGATCAACCAGCCATTATTGTTCCAGGCGCGCGGCACGCCGAAGATGCCGTCCTTCGAGGAAACTTCGCCCGAGATCAGGAAGTGGCCGCGCTCGTTGGCGAAGCCGGTGCCGCCGGTGAGGGCCACTTTCCAGTTGCGGTCGTCGCCGTAAGTGGTGACGCCGCCGGAGACTTCGCCCTTCACGCCGGTGAACTTCTTATCGAGGATGAAGTTGACCACGCCCGAGACGGCGTCGGAGCCATAAGCCGACGACGCGCCGCCGGTCACGATGTCGACGCGGCTGATGAGCTGCTGGGGGAAGTCGTTGACGTCGACGAGGCCGTTGATGGTCGAGGGCACGGAGCGCTGGCCGTCGAGCAGCACCAGGGTGCGTTCGGCGCCGAGGTTGCGCAGGTTGAGGGTGTTCAGACCGGCCTGGCCGTTGGAGAACGACAGGTTGGAGGTCAGCGGCGTGGCCGAACCAACCACCGAGGGCAGCTTGTTGACGAAGTCGGCGATGTTTTCGGGCGCGGAGGCCTGGATGACTTCTTCGCTGATGACGGTCAGCGGGGTCGGGGCTTCGTAGCCGTCGCGCAAGATGCGCGTGCCGGTGACGACGATTTCTTCGACCTGCGGGGCCTGGGCGGTCTGCGCCGTCTGGGCGAAGGCAGTCCCGGAGACGAACAGCGCCGCGGCGCTCACTGTCGACAACGTGCCCGCTTTAAAAAGAGCGCGCGCGGAAAGCTTCGAAAACATCATGGAGGTCCTCCCCTGTGGGTCGGGCGGTTTTTCCGCCCGTGCAAAAAACTGTGAAAAGATTCGTTGAATCAACGGATCGAGTTGGGGCGGTTATATTAAAAACCGCCCGCCAAAGCCAGCCGTGCAGGGCCGTTGCCGGCCCTTA